>JBJEUC010000553.1:0-1819 GCA_051883635.1 Candidatus Fimadaptatus sp. | reverse complement strand
TGATGAGCCTTATAAAGGGCTGATGCGGCCGGGGAGCCGTCTCCCCGCGCAGGCATGACCGCGCTCCCGCCGCGCTGTCCGGCGGGGGCCTTGACCGAACCCGGCGGCTTGTCCGTCGGGTTCGCGGCGGCTTTGCGGCCTGCTCCGGCGGCCGTATCGCCAGGGGCGGGCATTGCGCCGTTTGTACTGAGTAAATTGCATTTGCGCCACATGCCGTGCTAGACGAATTAACCGTAGAAGGCGTATAATCAGATAAGCTGTCGCCGCCGCACGCTCCTATGGGGGAGCGGCGGCGTCTGAACGCAGGGATGAGCAAAGCTACGGGAGGACATGAGATGATACTGGGCCGGGAACCTATGAGCGAGTTCGCGGCGCGCCAGCTGGGCGCGCTGGAGCTGGCCTATATCGGCGACTGCGTGTGGGAGTGCTGCGTGCGCGAGCGGCTGATAACGGGCGGCGGCGGGCGCATGAAGGCGCTGCACCGCGCCGCGGTTAGCCAGGTGCGCGCATCGTATCAGGCCGGGGCGCTTTTGAGGCTGGAGGGCGTGCTCACCGAGACCGAGGCCGGGGTATGCCGCCGCGCGCGCAACGCGCAGTCCGGCTCGCTCCCCCGGCACGCCGATCCGGCCGAATATCACGCCGCCACGGCGCTGGAGGCGCTGATGGGGTATCTCTACCTTTCGGGGCAGGACGAGAGGCTGCGCGAGCTGGCGGAGCGGGCGCTCAGCCCCGGGGACGGCGTACAGCCCCGTCAATAAACACAGGGAGGACATGCACGATGCAGGCAAGACCCAACGTTGTGCTGATAGAACATACGCCCGACCCCACGAACGTGGTGGCGGCGGCGGGCAGGCTGTGCTACTCCAGCGCCGACATAGAGGCCCTGCGCGGAAAGGTCTCCGCGGCCGATCAGACAAAGTACGTCTCGATGCTCAGAAGGCTGGGCCACCTGTCCACGTTTGAGCATGTGTCGTTCACCTTCGGCATAGAGGGCGTGAGCCGGGCGCTGCTGGCGCAGATAACGCGCCACCGGATAGCCAGCTTCTCGGTGCAGAGCCAGCGCTATGTGGGCCAGAGCGGCGAGGACGGCTTCGACTACATAGTGCCGCCCGCGATAGAGGCGCTGGGCGAGGAAAAGGCCGCCCGCTTCCGGGAGCAGATGGCGCAGATGGACGCCTGGTACCGCCAGTGGCTGGAAGAGCTGGGCGAGGGCGGTAAGGAGGATGCGCGCTTTGTGCTGCCCAACGCGGCCGCCACGCGCATGGTCGTGACGATGAATGCGCGCGAGCTGACGCACTTTTTCGCGCTGCGCTGCTGCAACCGCGCGCAGTGGGAGATACGCGAGGTGGCCTGGCAGATGCTGCGACTGGCGCACGGGGTCGCCCCGGCGCTGTTTGACGACTGCGGCCCGGCGTGCCTGCGCGGGGCCTGTCCCGAGGGCAAAATGTGCTGCGGGCGCATGGACGAGGTGCGCGCACGCTATCTGAGCGAGATAGGCGGGCGCTGACGCGCGCGGGGCCTATCCGCATAATGGGGAGATGGAGTTATGGCTTACGATAAGAACCGAGGGCGCGCGGCCGGTACGCCCGGCTTTTACAGGAGCGTGGGGCAGAAGCACACCCACGGCGAGAACACCGGCGAATGGACGCGCGAGGAGCGCGCGCGCCGCAGCGGCGACAGGGACGACTTCCGCCCGCGCCGGGAGGAGGAGCGCCGCGCTCCCTATGCGGAGGGCGCTGCGGGCCGCCCGCATAGGGACGAGGGCGGGCATGCTGAGCACCGGCGCGAGACCCCGCGCCCGCCCCGCGCCGAGTACGGC
>JBJEUC010000552.1:0-1820 GCA_051883635.1 Candidatus Fimadaptatus sp. | reverse complement strand
TGCCGTCGTGCCAGCCGCCGCCGCACAGCGCGTCCTCGGCCGGAGCGCCCGGCGCGCCCAGCGTCAGCTGCTGCACAGCCGTGCCGCCCAGAGGATAGCGTATGTTCCCGAGCGAATGGCCCTTTGCGTCGGTCAGCGCCACCTCGACCGCGTCCCCGGTGCAAATAATGCGCATCTCGGAGCCGTCCTCCGCGCGGTACAGGCCGCTCACGTCGCGCCCGGAGCCGTCGTCCGCGGGGTAGGCGTATTCGAGCGCGGCTATGCGCTCCGCCAGCTGCGCCCTGTCCTCAGCCGTGCCGGGCTCGGCGTCCAGCGCGCCCAGCAGGCAGTCGTGCACCGCGTCCATCTGCGCGCTCATGTCCATTACGCCCGCCGTCATCGCCAGCACCGCGTCCTCGGGCTCGCAGACTATGCAGTACTGACCGCACATGCCGTCGCCGCGATAGCGGCCCTCGCGGCAGCGCCAGAACTGGTAGCCATAGCCCTGCGACCAGTCCACATGCGCGCCCCGGCCGGAGTTGTCTATGTGCGCGGCCGAGGCCGTCTCTATCCTGCCCTCGGGCAGCACCCGCTCGCCCTGCCACATGCCGTGCTGAAGCAGCAGCTGGCCAAAGCGCGCTATGTCCTCGCAGCTCAGGTGCAGGCCCCAGCCGCCGCAGCTTATGCCCTGCGGGCTGGTATCCCACTCGGGCGTGCGTATGCCTATCCTGTCGAACAGGCGCGGCTTGAGGTAGTCGCGGCAGCTCAGGCCGGTCACGCGCGTGACCATGGCGCTGACCAGGTAGGTGCCCAGGCTGTTGTAGTTGAAGTACGTGCCCGGCTCGTCGGTCACTTCATAGCCCAGCACATGGGCGCACCAGTCCGCGTCGCCATCGGGCGCGTTGTCGCTGGCGGGGTCGAGCCCCGAGCCCATGCACAGCAGATCGCCCAGCGTGATGCGCAGGAGCCGCTCGGAGGGCTGCGCGAGCAGCTTGTCGCTCAGCACGTCGGCCACGCGAGTATCGTAGCTCAGGAGCCCCTCGGCCACGGCAAAGCCCGCCGCGCAGGACGTGAAGCTCTTGCTGAGCGAGAAGAGCATGTGCGGCGCGGAGATGTCGTAGGGCTTCCAGTTCATGCGGCAGACCTCGCGGCCATGGCGCAGCAGTATCAGCGAATGTATCTCGATGTTCTCCCGCTCCACCCTGTCTATGAACTCCAGCAGACTGCGCGAGGAAACACCCATTTCCTCCGGTTCAAACGCCTTTTCAAACATGTCATCGCCTCCATAGCAATGCCGATTTTTCCAAAGCATAACACAGCCGCCGCGCCTTGTCAAGCGCGCGCAGGGCGTGTGCAGCGTATCGCCCAAAGATTAGGGCAAGGTGGGCGCGCTCCCCCGCCGCAACGCCCTTGTGCGGCGCGGCGCGGCATGGTATAATGGCGGCATGACATATGCGGGGAGGCGGGTCCGATGATAGAATATCCCGAAGCGCGCGCGCTGGCGCGTCAGCTGGCCGCTGAGCTCAGCGGCTCCACGATATGCGGCGTGAGCGCCGCGCATACGCCGCACAAGTTCGCCTGGTACAGCGGGGACCCGGCCCTGTATCCCGGGCGGCTCTGCGGGCGGGAGGTGACGGGCGCGCGCGCTCAGGGCGGCTATGCGCTGCTCGAGCTGGGCGATATCGCGCTGTCCTTCACCGACGGCGCGGCGCCGCGCCTTTACGCCCCGGGCGACAGGCTGCCCGCGCGCCATCAGCTGCGGCTGGACTTCGCAGACGGCCGCGTGCTGGCCGCCACCGTGCGCATGTACGGCGGCTTTCTGCTGATAGAGCCCGGCTGCG
>JBJEUC010000551.1:0-1820 GCA_051883635.1 Candidatus Fimadaptatus sp. | reverse complement strand
ATATCTCCGAGCGAATGGGCGAGCCCATGCAGTCGGTGAAGAAGTTATTGAAGCAGCCCGACAGCGGCGCGCCCAGCCCGCGGCGCATGTTGGTGAGCGAATGGCCGTACTCGTCCCACTGGAAGTGCACATGGTCCAGCCATTCGCGGCTGAGCAGGTTCATGTCGGCCCGGCCGCCGTACTGCTCCACGCAGTGCAGGTTGACAAGCTGCAGGTCCAGATCGTCGTTTTCGACCGCGCCCACGAACTGCTGCGTATAGCCCTTTATGTCCATCAGCTCCATGCGGCCCTCCAGCGGGCCGCCCAGAGTTCCGCCAATGTTCTTGCCCATCCAGCAGGCATACACCCGGTCAAAAAACTCCTGCCTGTCCTCTATCGCGTTCACGCCCGTACTCCCCTTTCTCAAGCGGCGGCCTGCGCCAAACACCTTTGCCGCGCGCCGCCCTTACGATGCTGTCATTATACCATCCTGCCCCGCATTTTTCAACGGCGATATGCGCGCAGAGGGGCGATATGTGCCCCCCGCGCCGCGCGACCTGCAAGGAAATGACCGCGCCGCGCATTTTTCACGCAGAAACGACTGGAAATCCCAGTCGCGCGGTGGTAGAATAGAGCAACATCCAATGCTTGTCTTTTTGACGGAAAGTGGGAAGTATCATGCAGAATCTTGTTGCGCGGCTGCGCAGCACCGGCTTCTACCGGCTGTACAACCTGAAGGATGAGATGGCGCAGGGCCGCACCGTCATGCTGACCTCGTCCATCATCATAAACGTGATAGCCTGGATGACGGGCAGCCTGTTCTATACCAGCTTCCTTATGGAAAACGGCATAGACCTGGTCAAGATAGGTATCATCTCCTTTGTGCCCTATATCGCCAACTGCTTTTCGATATTCGCTCCCAGCATACTGGAGCGCTTTGCGCGCAGGCGCTGGGTGCTGTTTGCCGGGCGGCTGACGTACTATACGCTCAACATACTCGCCGTCACGATAATGCCCATGGTCGTGCGCGACCAGGCGCTCAAGATGGTGCTGTTCACCATCATCATATTCGCGGCCAACATCATAAACGCGCTGTTCTCGGGCGGCTACGCCGCGTGGCACCTCAACTTTATACCCGACAGCGTGCGCGCCGAGTACCTGGCCTCCTCCTCCATAGTGAGCGGATTTGTGGGTCTGGGCATGGGCCTGGTGTCCAGCCTGATAGCGGACGCGTTCGCCGCCTCGCCCTATGCCTACACCATCATCGTGGCGCTGCGCTTTGCCGCGTACGGGCTGGCGCTGGTGGAGATGTGGGCGCTGGCGAGCCCGGTTGAATACCCCTACCCGCGCAGCACCGACAAGGTGCGCTTCCTGGACATATTCACCAAGCCACTTTCGCAGCACCGCTTTCTGCTGATACAGGTGATAATGTTTCTGTGGACCTTCTTCATAAACACGGACGCGTCCGCCATCAACTATTACCTGCTCAACGACGTGGGCACCAGCTACACCTTCATATCGATAATCAACATGCTTTACCCGGTCATAATGCTGCTGTTCATGCGCCCGGCCAAGCGCATCATCGCGCGCATAGGCTGGCTCAGGAGCTTTGCCTACGGCGCGCTGGCCTACGCGGTGCCCAGCGCCGTGTACTCCTTTGTCACCGCGTCCAACTACCTGTGGCTGCTCACGGCGGTGCGGCTGGCGCAGCACGTGATAGGTGTGCTGATGAACACCGCCTACTCCAACATGCCCTACATAAACCTGCCCGAGGAGGACCGGGTCGACTACCTCGCCTTCAACACGCTGGCGGTCAATGCGGCCGCCTTCCTGGGCATGGT
>JBJEUC010000550.1:0-1826 GCA_051883635.1 Candidatus Fimadaptatus sp. | reverse complement strand
AGCCCGCGAATATCCGCCAACTCCCTGTTCGCCTACATCTGCTGAACCGCTCTCCCTGCCGGCCCCTCCAGCCAAAACGCTAATGGTTTTTTAATGAAATCCCGGCAGATTCAGGCATCCAAACCGGCGCGCGCGGCGTCTAAGAGGTGATTGTGTGCCCGCGCGCGGTTGGGTCAAAGTGGTTGCAATATGCGGGCATATGATGTATAATGGAACTGGTGGTTACTAATTTAATTCAAAAGTGATGCGCAAATATTGCGAAAGGATGACTGGAATGGATAAGAGACGTAGTGTGCGGCACAGGCTGCGCGGGCTGCTGAGCCTGGCGCTGAGCCTTATGCTGCTGGCAGGCGCGCTCCCCTCGCTGGCGGACGAATCGCAGCAGCCGTCCGGGGCGGAAACGACCGATGTCACCGAGCCGACGGCGACCGTGCCGGAGGCGGTAGAAGAACCGACAGCGGAGCCTACCCGTGAGGAGGCTGAGCCGGTGGAGCAGAGCGCGGTGAGCGCCGACGTGAAGCTGCCCAACGGCTACCGCTATCAGCTGATATCGCCCGGCTCGGCGGCGAACGTGCTGCTCCGCAACGCGGGCGACAGCTTCGCCTCGGGCACGGTGATAACGCTTACGGGCGATGGGCTGAGCGTGTCCCCGGCCAGCGTTACGCTGTCGGGCACCCAGAGCGCCTCCTTTGCCGTAACGGCGGCGAGCGAGGGCGTATACCGCGCGCGCGTGACGGCCACCAGCGGCGGCGTTACGCAATATACGTGCGAGCTGCTGCTGATATGCGTAAAGGACCGCAGCAGCTTTGCGATACCCGTCATCTGCTCGGACATGTCGGGCACGGTCATCCGCAAGATAGACTACGTGCGCGCCGACGACCCCACAACCAGGCTGGAGGTGAACTCCGCGCTGATGCCTGCGGGCTATAAGGCCGAGTGGAGCATATCCAACACCACCGGCGCGGGCAATGCCGTGATAAAGCTGACCAGCAGCGGCAGCACGCTCACGCCGCCTATACTGTACTCAAAGTCCAACCTGGCCTCGGTCGAGGCGACGGTGACGCTCACCGTCACGCTGCCCGCCGGGGAAAAGCTTGTGCGCAGCATACCCGTGAAGTACGAGGTGCGCTCGCAGGTGCCCACCAGCTTTAAGACCACCGGCGACGTGCTGGTGGCGCAGCTGGGCGAGGTGGCGGCGGTCGACCTGACCACCGGCGAGGCGGGCAGCGCGCTGACCGACGGCATGACCGTTAAGGCGGCCTTCAGCGCCTCCTACGACGCGCAGCTGACCACGACCACCTTCTCGCCCGAGAGCGGCTTTGCCATCGGTGCGACAAAGCCCGGGCTGTATCGCGTAAAGGTGACGGCCACCAGCGACGTGAGCGGCGTTATAGACGGCGTGGAGTTCTCCAAGGACGTGTACCTGATAGTGGCCGACGCGCAGGGCCAGCTCCCCGACGGGCTGTTCTCGCTCGCGCCCGAGAGCATGGAGTCCACGCTCTACCTGAACACGACCGAGCTGGGCAGCGTGACGGTCAAGGCCTCCGCGCCGATAACCGCAAACGACACCTTCACGACCGCCTGGCAGATAACCGACGCAAGCGGCGCGGCGGCGGCGCTCAAGGCCGACACTGCGTCCAGCGCGCGCGGGAATACCGCCGTGCTGAAGGTGACGGGCGACCTCAAGGCCGGCCAGTACACCGTGACGGCCACGGTCAACTTCCGCGGGGCGATAAAGACGCTGAAGATGCCGCTGAGCGTAAAGACCTTCGCGCCCCAGATAGACGGCCTGCGCGACAGCTACGTGGTGCCGTACTCGTACTCCG
>JBJEUC010000549.1:0-7434 GCA_051883635.1 Candidatus Fimadaptatus sp. | reverse complement strand
AGCTTCCACTGGCAGATGGAGTAGTTGACGGTCAGCCTGCGCTTCTGGTCGGTGTTCAGGTTGGGGAGCTTTTCGGTTATGCGCACCAGCTCCATCGCGCGACTGAAGTTGCCCGTGCGCAGCAGCAGCACGGTATAGGCCATAAGATACCCCGCCTGGTTCATGCCCTTGGCCAGCGCGCGCTCGTAGCCCTCTATCGCCTTGTTCTCCATCTCTATCGCTTCCGCGTAGTTGTGCTGGTCGTTGGCGCGTATCGCCTTGGCGTGGCTCATGTATGCCTTGCGCGCCAGCAGATTTCCCATAAAGGCCATATCAATCTTCCTCCTGCCGTTTTATCTTTGCCATAAGTCTTTCGCGGCGATGCTTCAGTTCCTCCAGCGCGTGCGCATCGCCCAGCGCGCGCGCGTAGCTCTCGGCGCGCTCCACCTCGCAAAGCGCGCTGCGGTAGTCGCGCAGCCTGTGCTCGTAGGCCTTGCTGCGCTCTATGTAAGGCATCAGCCCGCCCAGCGAGCGCTCCTCCATGTCCTGCCATATCCGCATGGCCTCGTCCAGCGCGCGCTGCCGCTTGAGCATCATGGACATGGAGGTGCTGGCCCGCGCGGCCATGAGCCCGTGCGAGGTCGCCTTGAAGCAGCCCAGCGCCTTCTCGCCGCAGCCGCTGCGCTCCAGCGCCCGGCCCAGCGAGTATATGTCCTCCTGATGCCCGGCCGTGAGCGGCGCGCGCATCAGCTCCGCCATGCGGCCCATGAGCAGCATGAGCGTCACTATGTCCTGGCGGTTGTGCTCTATTACCTCGGTCATCTCCTCAAAGTCGTGGGTCTTGAGGTAGTGGAAGTAGCGCTCGGGCACCTCCGCGCCCGGTATGTCCTTTTCGCGGCTTATGCCCAGCACGCGCTCCTCCAGCGCGCCCAGATTGCACCGCTCCAGCCGCAGCTTCCATATGCGCCGCGCCGGGTGCAACAGGTCCAGCTGACTTAGCTCCGGCCAGTCGCTGCGCATGCGCATGAGCGTAAAGCGGCTCTCCAGCAGCGGGCAGTCGAAGGACTTGCCGTTGAAGGTGACCAGGTGGGTATAGCCCCGCGCGCGCCGGGCGATGCGCGCAAGCATGTGTACCTCCTCCGAATAGTCGCGCAGGAAGTACTGCTCGACCACGAAGCGGCCCTCCTCCACCCAGCCCAGACCGGTGAGGAAGGCGACCGTGCCCGCTCCGCCCGAAAGCCCGGTGGTCTCCGTGTCCAGAAACAGCGTGCGCTCAAGGTCAAAGCCCGCGCCCGCCTCGCCGCACATCAGGCGCATGTCCTCCTCGGTGGCGGCCAGCGCGCCTGCGTCCAGCGGGTAGTCGGCCCGGAGCGTCAGGCAGTCGGCGCTCGCCGGCGCGGCGGGCTTTGCGCCCTGCGTGCGCGCGACCGTGTTCAGCCTGCCTTTAAGCCCGCTCAGCATTTGTCAGCTCCCCCAGCAGCTCTATCGCGATGCGCTTGCCGCTTCCGCCCACGTCCGCCGACGGCCCCACGCAGCTGGGGCAGCCGTCCTGGCAGGGGCAGGCCATGAGCATACGCCGCGCCTCGCGGAATATCTCGTCGTCCATATCGTATATGCGGTCGGACAGGCCCACGCCGCCCGCGCAGTTGTCGTACAGGAACATGGTGGGTTTGTGCGTAAAGGGGTCGCGCACATGGTACACCACGCCTATGTCGCGCGGCGAGCACATCAGGAACACCGGCGCTATCTGCTCGATGATGTGGCTTATGCCCACCATGGCGCCCTGCAGCTCCTCCCGCGAGTAGCGCGCGGCCACCTCGTCGGGCAGCGTCCACCAGCACGCCGTAGTCTGCATCTCCAGCTCGGGCAGCATTACCGGGCCCCAGCCCAAGTTCTCCTGCGTGTCCAGCTTCATCTTCTTGAACAGCGTCACTATGCTGCTCACCAGCACCTCGCCCGCGGCCTTGGCCGGTACGCCCGGCTTTTCGCGGAACACGTCCAGCACCTTCATGCTCACCGTGAGGTTGGCATCGGTGTAGTAATCCACGTCGACCTCGCGCACATAGGCCTTCTTGTCGTCGAAGTCCAGCTCCTCCACCTGGTACTGCTTGCCCTCGTGCAGGTATATCGCATACTGATGCAGCAGCATGGGCACGGTGAAGCGGTCCATCTCGCCTATCACGCGCCGCTTGCCGGGCACGCTTATGTCGATTATGAGGAAGTTCTGGTCGCTGGCCGAGCGCAGGTTGATGGCGGCCTGCGGGAACTCCTCGGCCGTCCAGTAGTAGCGGTTGCCCACGTGGCTGAGTATGTTCTGCTCGCACAGGTACTCCAGCAGCTCGGGCGTGGACTCCACGTCGCCGAACATGTCGCCGTCCTCAAACGGCAGCTCGTAGGCCGCGCACTTGAAGTGGTTGAGCATTATGTACAGGTTGTCCGGGTTTATCAGCGCCTGCTCGGGCGGCTGGCTGAAGAAGTACTCCGGATGGCCGATTATGTACTGGTCCAGCGGCGAGGACGTGGCCACCATTATCAGCGCGCTCACGCCCTGTCGGCGACCCGCGCGCCCGGCCTGCTGCCAGGTGGAGGCGATGGTGCCCGGATAGCCGCACAGCACGCATACGTCCAGCCGGCCTATGTCTATGCCCAGCTCCAGCGCGTTGGTGGACACCACCACGTCCACCTGCCCCGCGCGCAGCTCCTGCTCTATCTGATGCCGGAGCGAGGGCAGGTAGCCGCCGCGATAGGCGCGCACGTTAGGCGCCTCGCCCAGGGCGTTGCGGCAGGTGTCCTTGAGCCTGCGCGTAAGCACCTCCACCATCAGGCGCGAGCGCGCGAACACTATCGAATGCACGCCGTTTTTGAGCAGCGTGCGCGCTATGCCGTAGGTCTGCTTAAGCGCCGAATCGCGTATGTTCAGCTGCCGGTTCACCACCGGCGGGTTGTAGAATATCACGTGCTTTTCGCCGGTGGGCGCGCCCGATTCGCCTATCAGCTCCATCGGCCGCCCGGTCAGGCGCTCGGCCAGCTCGCGCGGGTTCGCTATCGTGGCCGAGCAGCATATGAACTGCGGATGCGAGCCGTAGAACTCGCATATGCGCCTGAGCCGCCGTATCACGTTGGCCAGGTTCGAGCCGAACACGCCCCGGTAGGCGTGTATCTCGTCTATCACCACATAGCGGAGGTTCTCAAACAGCTTTACCCACTTGGTGTGGTGCGGCAGTATGCCCGCGTGCAGCATGTCCGGGTTGGTCACGACTATGTGCCCGGCCTGGCGTATCGCCTTGCGCGCCGAGACCGGCGTGTCGCCGTCAAACGTGAACGCCTTTATCGGCGCGTCCATGGCCTTGATGACCTCGTACAGCTCGGCCACCTGGTCGCTGGAGAGCGCCTTGGTCGGGAACAGGTACAGCGCTCGCGCCTCGCTGTTTTTCAGCACCTCGCACAGCACCGGCAGGTTGTAGCACATGGTCTTGCCCGAGGCCGTGGGCGTGACCACGACGAAGTCCTTGCCCGCCGCCGCCAGATCCAGCGCGCGGCGCTGATGCGAGTACAGCTGCCTTACGCCGCGCCCCGTCAGCACCTCCCGCAGCCGCCCGTCAAAGCCCTCGGGATAGTCCGCGTACTGCGCCGGGCGGGCAGGCAGCACCTCCCAGTGCGTCACGTTCGCGGCAAACGCCGGGTCGTTCTTAAGGTATGTGAGCAGCTGCTCCGTATTCATGCCCGCTCGTCCCTCCTATGAGCGCCGCCGCGCGGACGCTCCCGTCGATGGCGCGCCCCTGCGCGCTCATTCCTCCCGCTCCGCGCGGGCAAACAGCACCGGCGTGATGCCCGGATAGGTCAGCTCCTGCGGCAGCGCGTCGAACAGCCGCACCTCGGCCATCTCGCTCTCGGGCAGCGGCCCCAGCGCGCGCACCTCGGCGAAAAACACCCTGCCGCCGGCGGATGAGCGCTCGTCGCTCGCGCGATAGTCAAACGCGGGCGCAATGTCGTACTCCAGCGCGCCCGATTCCTCGTACAGCTCCCGGCGTGCGGCCTCAAGCGGCGTCTCGCCCGGCTCTATGTGGCCGCCCTGCGTCTCCCAGCCGGAGCGCTCGCGGTGGCGGCTGAGCAGTATGCGCCCGTCCATGCGGCTGAGCACCACCACGTACTTCAGCTCCTCCAGCGTACCCAGCGGGTATGTGTCGCACCTCATGCGGCTTCCTCCTCGTCAAAGCGCCTCAAACGCCCTCATGCGCAGCGCGTAATCGTACAGCTCCGGCCCGGCCTCGGGATAGGTAAGCTCCCGGGGCATCTCGTCGAACAGCCGCACCTCGGCCATCTCGCTTTCGGGCAGCGGCCCCAGCCTTGTTACCCTGACCGCATACACCACAGCCGCGCCGTGCGCAAACTGATAGTCGCACAGCGGCGCCATTTCGTACTCCAGCGCGCCCGATTCCTCGAAAAGCTCCCTCCGCGCGGCCTCAAGCGGCGTCTCGCCCGGCTCTATGTGGCCGCCCTGGTTCTGCCACGTAGCGCGGTCGCGGTGCCGCGACATCAGCATGCGCCCGTCCATGCGCGAGAGCATCACCACGTACCGGTATCCGCCCAGCGCGCCCGGCGGGTATATGCCCTCCCCGGCGGCACTCACAGCTCCGGCTCCAGCACCACGGTCTCTATGCCCGCGATGGCCTCCTCTATGAGGCCCTCCACGTCCAGCGCGGCCTCGGCGGCCTCCACCTTGTCCAGCCGCGGATGCGTGACCGGGCGGCGCGGCGTGAACACCGTGCAGCAGTCCTCGTAGGGCTCTATCGAGGTCTCGTATGTGCCTATGCGGTTGGCTATGTCGATTATCTCCACCTTGTCCATGCCTATCACGGGGCGGAATATGGGCATCTGCACCACCGCGTCGGTGCAGATGAGCGAGTCCATGGTCTGCGAGGCGACCTGGCCCACGCTCTCGCCGGTTATCAGCGCCTGGCACTTGTTGTTCACGGCCACGCGCTCGGCAATGCGCATCATGAAGCGGCGCATCATTATCGTGCCCATCTCGTCGGGGGTCTTTTCGTGTATCTCCATCTGTATTTTGGTAAAGGGCACTATGTGCAGCCTGAAGCGGCCCGAATAGCGCGCCAGCAGCCTGCCCAGCGCAAGCACCTTCTCCTTGGCGCGCTCGGAGGTATAGGGGAAGGAGTAGAAATGCACGCCCTCCACCACCACGCCGCGCTTCATTATCATATAGCCCGACACCGGCGAATCTATGCCGCCCGAGAGCAGCAGCGCAGCGCGGCCGCCGGTGCCCTGGGGCATGCCGCCCACGCCCATGAAGCTGTCCACGTACATGTAGGCGTTTTCGCGTATCTCTATCTGCAGACGATGGTCGGGCTTATGCACGTCCACGCTCAGCCCGTCCACATGGCCCAGCACGTAGTGGCCCACCTCGCGGCCTATCTCCATGGAGTCCAGCGGGAAGTGCTTGTCGCTGCGGCGCGCCTCCACCTTGAAGGTGCCCGTGCGCCCGCGCATCAGCTCCGCCGCCTGCGCATATATGGCGTCCATGTCCTTGTCCAGCTCCCACGCGGGTGATACCGAATGCACGCCGAACACGCGGCATACGCGCTCGATGCAGTCCTGCATGTCCTGGGCATCGGTCACGTATATGCGGCTGTCGGTCATGGTCACGCTCGCGCCTATGGGCTTTACCACCGCGCGTATGTTGTTCACCAGCGCGTTAAAGAAGTAGTTGCGGTTGTGTCCCTTCAGAAATACCTCGCCAAAGCGAACCAGCAGCAGCTGTCGCATATTATCTCCTCCTGAATGCCTTGAGCGCGGCGTAGCACTTGCCCGCCGCCGCCACGGCCTGATCTATCTCCGCCTCGGTTGTGAGCGGGCTGAGGCTGAAGCGCACGGCCGCCTCCGCCCGATCGGCATCGATGCCCATCGCCGTGAGCACGGGCGACAGATGCCGCTTTTTTGACGAGCAGGCGGAGCCGGTGGATACCATCACGCCCTCGCCCTCCAGCGCGTGCAGCATCACCTCGCCGCGCACTCCGGTAAAGGATATGTTGAGTATGTGGCCCGCGCCCTCGTCTATGTCGGGGCCGTTGAGCCGCGCCTCCGGGGCCGCCGCGCATATGCCCTCGTACAGCCGCCGCTTGAGGGCGTGCAGCCGCTCCGCCGGCCTGTCCAGCGCGCCGTAGGCCGCTATGGCCGCGCTCAGGCCCGCTAGGCCGGGCGTATTCTCGGTGCCCGAGCGCATGGCGCTCTCCTGCCCGCCGCCTATCTGCCGCGGGGCCAGGCGCAGGCCCTTTTTGACATAGAGCGCGCCCACGCCCTTGGGGCCGTGTATCTTGTGGCCGCTGAGCGTGTACATGTCCACAAAGCGCCCCGGGAAGGGCTCGCGCAGGAACGCCTGCACGCCGTCCACATGCAGCCGCGCCTGCGGGGCGCGCTCCGCGATGAGGCGCGCTATCTCGGCTATGGGCTGTATCGCGCCCACCTCGTTGTTCACGTGCATGCAGCTGACCAGCTCCACGCTGCCGTCGAGCATATCGCGCAGCGCGTCCAGCTGCACATAGCCGCGCCCGTCCACCGGTATGGTCATCACCTCGTGGCCCATGGCCGCAATGGCGCGCATGGGTTCCAGCACCGAGGGATGCTCCACCGCCGAGCAGATGAAGCGACGCCTGCCCCGGCTGAGCGCCGCCGTGCCCAGCAGCGCAAGGTTGTTGCCCTCCGTGCCGCCCGAGGTGAAGTACACCTCGCCCGCCGCCCCGGGCAGGCTCCTGAGTATGTCGCGGCGCAGCTGTTTGAGCTTGTTTTCCACGTCTATCGCCGGGCGGTACATGCTCGACGGGTTGAAGTATTCGCTGCGCATCGCCGAGGCCATGGCTTCGACCACCTGGTCGAAGGGCCGCGTAGTCGCGCTGTTATCCAGATATGCCAACATACTTTCCCTCTAATGCAAAAAGGCGCACGCCCCATCTGGCCGCCGCCGCGCTGCTGTTCGCGTCCGCCTGTGGGGCGGGCGGTAAGCGATGCGCGGCCGCAGGCCGACGCGAAGCATGCACCTTAGTAATAACATAGGTATCCTATCCCGCTCAGCCGTGCCACACGCCATAGCCCATGTACGGCTTGGCCATCTCAACCATCTCGTCGCTGGGCTCCACCACAATCACGTGCTTTACCGAGTTCTTGACAAAGTAGAAGTAGCACAGGTTGTTGTCGCGGTTGAGGAACCAGTTGTGCTTTTTCACGTCCTTCATGGTTATATAGCGCTGGAAGCTGGGGTCGGTCACGCGGCCCGCCGATTCCACGTTCTTCATCGGGAGCGAAGTGAGGTACTTGCGGCGCGTGTTGCCCAGCACCTTGCTCACGTCCAGATCGCCGTTGGTAAAGGTGTACTCGTACTCCGTGCGATAGTTGTCCTTGTAGCGCCAGATGAGGTAGGTCATGCCGCCAAATATTACCAGCTGC
>JBJEUC010000548.1:0-1831 GCA_051883635.1 Candidatus Fimadaptatus sp. | reverse complement strand
CTATCGCTTCCACCACATGATGAAGGAGTGCGCCGAGCGCACCTTCCTGACGCTGGATGAGGCGCGGCGGAAGGAATATCGCGCGAACTACGGCGCGTGGTACGAGGCGCACCGGCAATACCTCCACGCGATGGCGGCCTATCGGCAGAGCGGGGACTATGACGCGCTGCTGCGCGTTGTCCGGAAGGACACCGGCATACTGCTCTCGTCCCTGCGCCCGGAAGCGGTGCTGGAGATGATGGGCGAGTGCCCCGTGCCCGTAATGAAGGCGCATCCGCTGGCGATACTGGTGCTGATGCGCTGCATGTTCAACTGGCGGATGATACCCCGGATGATGGAGCTGAAGGCGCTCCTGCTGGCCTCCATAGAGGAGCGCCCGGACATGCCCGCCGGCGAGCGCGGCGATCTCCTGGGCGAATGCGACCTCATCATGAGCTTCCTCTGCTACAACGACATCAGTGCCATGAGCCGCCTGCACCGCAGCGCCAGCGCGCAGATGTCCCGCACGGCCATCAGCATACACAAAAGCGGCGGCTGGACGTTTGGCTCCCCGTCGGTGCTGATGATGTTCTACCGCGCTCCGGGCGAACTTCAGAGCGAGCTTTCCGAGATGGATGAGTCCATGCCCCACTACTACAGGATAACCGACGGACACGGCCAGGGCGCGGAGAAGATAATGCGCGCGGAGGCGGCATACATGCAGGGCCGCTTCACGGACGCGCGCATCGGGCTGGAGGGCGCCTATGCGCAGATAGAGGGCAACGGGCAGGAGAACATGGCGCTCTGCTGCGACTTCCTGGCGGTGCGGCTCGCCCTGTTTGCGGACGTCGAACAGAGGTTTACGTTCGAGGAGCGCCGCGCGGAGCTGCTGCGCCATCACAACGCCGCGTGGGTAAACATGCTGGCCGCGATAAGCGCCTACAGTAACGCGCTGCGGGGCGAGGCGAAGAAGATACCGGAGCTTTACGGCGAGCACAGGCTCTCCTCGGTCAACATACTCGCCCCGGGCAGGCCGATGCTCGAGATGATAGAGAACCAGGTCTACCTGGCTCAGGGCTCATACGCCAAGGTCATCGGGCGCAGCGAGGGACAGCTGGCCGTGTGCGAGGCGATGCACTATGCGCTGGTCGCGCTGCATGTCCGCATACAGACCGCGGCGGCCTATGAGCTGCTGGGAAAATCCGAGGAAGCGTACGCGTGGCTCTCAAGGGCGCTCTGCGACGCCGCACCGGACGGCCTGGTGATGCCGTTCGTGGAGAACTACGACGCCATAAGGCCGATACTGGCGCGGTCGATGCCGAGCGACCTGACAGCGAGGATAATCGAACTGGGCGAAGCGGCAAGGGCGCGCAGGTCGGCAAGCGCCCGCCCGGCCGCGTTCGGCTCACTTACGCAGCGCGAGTTTGAGATAGTGGAGCTCATGGCGCAGCGGCTCTCCAACCGCGAGATAGCGGAACGCCTGTTCCTCTCGGAGGGCAGCGTCAAGCAGTACGTGAACCGCATCTACTCCAAGCTGCAGATTGGCGGGGACACCCGTACCAAAAGAAAGCAGCTGCTGGAGCTGCTCCGCTCGGCACAAAACTAACCTTTGGTTAGTATCCGCTGTTTGTGATTCAACGTACAATATATGTACGGTACATTCAGCTGAAAGGGGATAACCGGTATGAAGAAGAGAATGTTGGCAATCATAATGGCTCTGGTGTTCGCTCTGACGGCAATGCCCGCGGTCGCGGGTCTGGCGGAGGCGCAGTCGGACGGAGAATCGACGGCCAGCTGCTTCTTGATGTCCACCGCTCCGTATGAGGACATGATACCGCTGTACTATGACCTC
>JBJEUC010000547.1:0-7470 GCA_051883635.1 Candidatus Fimadaptatus sp. | reverse complement strand
GGCCCTCCTTGGATTCTCCTTTACCCCTTGAAACGCCGCCGCTCCGCTGAGGGGTGGGAGGCGGCGGAGCGCCGCATTTTCTTACGCGGCGCTCTGGCGTTGGGGCAAAGGGTGGGTATGTTGCTTTGTGGTATTCCGCTGCCTTGCGGATTTTGGACAAGATGCAATGAGGCGCGCAAACAGGAGTTGGCATTGAAGGTATGCAGTTGGTGAATGAAAAGCGCCTGGGGATGGATGGGGATACTGCGGTGGACGGTCAGCGGTTAGCGGGCTGCCTTTTTCAGGGAGACTAGCAGCAGTATGATGCCTGCACCGGTCAGGATGTGGCCGATGCCCGCCATGCCGGAAATGGCTGCGGATGCGCCCGACGTGAGCGGGGCGGCCAGCACCTGCGTCACACCGCGAACGGCCATCATAGCGGCCGTAAGCGCCACGCCCGCATTGTACAGAACCATGAACAGCCTGAAGCCCTTTTGCTGCTCCAGCGGGGTGCGCTGCGCAAAGAGCGCCACCAGCAGGAACATCACCATGCCCAGCAGAAACAGGTGGGTATGGACGCCGCGCAGCGCGGTCATGCCGGTGAAATCGTTGAACTTGGTGAACTCGCGGTAGAACACGCCGCCTATCATCGCCAAAACGGCATATACCAGCGACAGATCAAGCGCCTTTTTCATTAGTGATCACTCCTTTTTCATGGCATTATGGCCGATGAGCCCCGTCCAGACATATGCGCTGGTCATGGGGAGCATCAGCATGCCGACAGGTGGTAAGCGGTCTGCAAAGAGCAATACCGGCAGGCAGAAGGCGAAGCTGCGCACGATGGTCAGCCACGGGAAGCGGCACATCCTGCGCAGCCCTTGCCCTGCGTTGGAAGCGGATAGTGGCCCGTGCGCCCCGCAGGGCCAAGGGGCATATTGCGCAGTATGCCCCGCTGCCGGACTTATCCACAGCCTTGTTCCGCGCATGCCCTGCGCGTTGCTGCCGGTCATCCACAGCCGGAGTTGCTTTGAGCGCCGCGCAGGGCATTACGGGTCACGCCTTCGGGGCCTTGTACAGCTCCCTGTCCCTCACCACGCAACCCGAGGGTATGCCCGCCCGCAGCAGCGCGGCGCACTGGCCGCAGGTTATGCACACCTTCCGGGGGTCCAGCGCGCCATTGCGTATCACGTCGTTGGGGAAGTCGGGGTAGGCAAAGGCCATGCGACCAAAGCCGGCCATCGCGCAGTGACCGCCCTCTATCATGCCTGCCGCCAGGTTGGGGCTGAACTGGCGCAGGTAGCTGTACGCCGAGCCTATCACCGGCACCTCGGGTATGGCGGCCTGTATGGCGCTCACGCACTCCATCATGCGGCCCTCGCCAAAGAGGGGATGCTCGTCCGGTATGTACGCGCCGTTGTCGTAGGGGCGGTTGACGTGCGGGTTCTTGTAGGGGTTGCCTATGGTTATGTCCAGGAGCTTGAAGCCGAAATCGTCCCTGAGTATGCGGGCCAGCTTCACGCCCTCGTCCAGCCAGGGCTCAAGCCCTGTCTCGGCCCGCACGCCGAAGCCGTAGGGGTACTCAAAGCCGTCGTACACGTTGAGTCGGCTGGTTATCAGGAAATCGCCCTTCGCCTCGGCCTGGGCCGCGGCAATGGCGTTGCGGTAAAAGCGCGTGCGGTTCTCAAAGCTGCCGCCGTACTCGCCCTCGCGGGTGAAGGCGCTGAGCAGCTCGCAGGCCAGATAGCGGTGGCAGCACTTCACGTCCATGCCGTCAAAGCCGGCCTGCTGGGCCAGCTTGCAGGCCGGGCCGAACAGCGCCTCGTAGCTGCGGAGCTGGGCGTCGGTGAGTATGCGGCTCCTGTCTATCGGCTGGTCGCCCTCGAATATGGGGTTGTTGTAGGCGATGAGCGGCTCCGGGTAGCCGTGCGGCTTGCTGTAACGGCCCGAGTTGGTGGCCTGCATTATTATCATGGGCTCAAAGCCGTTCTGCCTTATGCCGATCTCCTTCATGCGCTCGACCAGGCGCTTGAAATCGTCCACGTTTTCGGGCGTTATGCGCAGCTGATGCGCGCTGGCGCGCACCTCGGGCGCGGTAGCCACGGCCTCGAACCATATCAGCGCCGCGCCGCCCGCCGCGAAGCGCTCGTAGCGGCGTATCGTCTTTTCGCCCGGACGGCCGTCCTCGGTGCCGTCGGTGCCCTCCATGGGCTGCAGGGCAAACCTGTTGGGCAGCGTGCGACCGTTTATCGTGACCGGCGTGGACAGTATCGATATGTCGTCCGCCAGGGGCAGCCACGCGCCCACCTCTGATGCGCGCGCGCGCACCTCATCCAGCGACTTGTAACAGAACTTCTGATGCTCCATTATCCTCACCCCGTATCTTTTTCACTGGTACAATAATACACCGTTTTGCGCCGCAAGTCCACCGCGAATTGTCGCGTTTTGCGCCCGACCGCCCCGCCTATTCCGCCGCGGGCAGCGCGTCCAGCACCTGCCTGAGCGCCTCCGCGCCCTGCGCGCCTATTACCGGCTCCGCCGCCAGCACGCCGCTGCTGGTTACTATCAGCTTTGTGGGGGTGTACTGTATCTGCGCGATGAGCCGTATGCTCAGCGCGCTGTCCGGCACTATGCAGGTATAGCCCACGCCCGTCTTTTCCACTATCTCGCGCGCCAGCTCGATGGTGGCGTCGTCGGTGGCATCGGCCACTATGCCTATTATCTGCACGCGGCCCGCGTACTCCTGGGCCAGCTGCTCCAGCTCGGGCATCTCGCTTATGCACGGCGAGCAGTAGGTGGCCCATACGTCTATCAGCGTATAGGGCGCGTTGTCAAGCACGCTCCTGTCGACCGCGTTTCCGAACACGTCCTGCGCGCTGAATTCGGGCACCAGCGTGTTCAGCTCCTCCAGCGTCGCGGGCGCACTCAGCCTGAAGCAGTTTTCGGGCGCAGGCTCTATCGCGCCGCGCACGGCCTCGGCCATCGCCCGCCCCTCGTCGTCCAGCAGCGAGGTGTCGGGCTGACTGTTTATGTACAGAGTGAAACGGTAATCGCCCACCTCGCCCAGCGGCAGGGACGCGTACCCCGCGAAGTCCTCGTATTCGGCCTGCGCGTCGGCCGAGCGCACGCCCACGCCCAGTATGCCGCCCGAGGGCAGAAAGCTCACGCTGCTCTCCGTGCTGTTGTCGTATTCAAAGGGCAGCAGCATGACCATGCCCCGGTCCAGCGCGCCGTCCTCGCCGTAGTCGGTCCTGCATTCCAGCGTCACGTCGTATGCCCGCGCATACTGCTCCCACTCCGCGTCCACGTAGAGCTGTATGCCCAGCTCCTCCAGCATGTAATAGGGCCGCGTTTCGGCCTCCTCCGCCGCAGCCTGCGCGCAGGCCGCGCACGCGATGACCAGCGCCAGCATCAGCGCCCTCAGTCTTTTCATACATATCCCTCCCAGGTCAAGTCGTTCCTGCCGGTAGCTTAACGCATCAGCTGCGCTCCAGCAGCTCCTCCCAGCCGGCAAAGCGGCGCTCGGCCACCTCGGCTATGCGCTCGCGGCTTAGCAGCGCGGTGGGGTCGTCTATCGCCCACACGTGCAGGCCAGCGCGGCTGGCCGTGAGCATGGAGTAGAGCGCGTCCTCGAACATCACGCACTCGTCCGGCCTGAGCGAAAAGCGCGCGCACAGCGCAGGGTAGTATTCGTCCGAGCTCTTCATCATGCCCATCTCGTCGCGGCAGACTATGTATTCGCGCCCGTCGCGGTAGAAGTACTTCAGCGCGCCCAGCTTCTCCATCAGCGGAATGGTCTGCGTGCGCCAGGTGGCCGTGGCCAGCACGCAGGTCACGCCCTGCCCGCTCAGCTGCGCAAGGTAGTCCAGCGCGTGCGGCTTGAGCCCGATGTCATGCCGGTAATGCTCGGCCATGCGCGCGTCGAAGAACGCGTTCATCTGCGCGTCGGTCTCGGGTATGTCAAAGTACTGGCGGAACTTCGCGGGCGTACTGCGCACCGAGTTTAAGCGCACCCACTCACGCAGCTCGGGCGGGGCCGCGTATCCCTTTTCCTCCAGGAACTCCAGCGCCACGCTGCGCCAGTAGCCCATCGAATCTATCAGCGTGCCGTCCATGTCGAATATCGCTGCCTGCATATGTGCCTCCGTCAGTCACCCGCCAGCTGCGCGGCCAGCTTGCGCGATTGATCCTCCATCGTCAACGCGTCGATTATCTCGTCCAGGTCGCCGTTCATCACCTCGCCTATGCGGTACAGGGTGAGGTTAATGCGATGGTCGGTCACGCGCCCCTGCGGGAAGTTGTAGGTGCGTATGCGCTCCGAGCGGTCGCCCGTGCCCACCTGCGAGCGGCGCTGGCCGGCGTACTGGGCGTCGCGCTCCTCGCGCATCTGCTCGTACAGGCGGCTGCGCAGCACGCGCATGGCCTTTTCGCGGTTCTGTATCTGCGAGCGCTCGTCCTGCGACGTGACCACCAGCCCCGTGGGCAGATGCGTTATGCGCACGGCGGAGTCGGTGCGGTTAACGTGCTGACCGCCCGCGCCCGAAGCGCGGTACGTGTCTATGCGCAGGTCGCCGGGGTTTATCTCCAGGTCGACGTCCTCCATCTCGGGCAGCACCGCCACGGTCGCGGTGGAGGTGTGTATGCGCCCGGAGGACTCGGTCACGGGCACGCGCTGTACGCGGTGCACGCCGCTTTCGTACTTGAGCCGGGCGAACGCGCCCTGCCCCTGTATCAGCATCACCGCCTCCTTTATGCCGCCCAGCTCGGTCTCCCCGTCCTCGGTCAGCTCCACCTTCCAGCCGCGCGAATCGGCGTAGTGCTGATACATGCGCACCAGCTCGTACCCGAACAGCCCGGCCTCGTCGCCGCCCGCGCCCGCGCGCACCTCCAGCACGACGTTGCGGTAGTCGTCCGGGTCCTTGGGCAGCATGAGGAGCTTGAGCTCATGCTCGCACTCGGGCAGGCGCGCCTCTATCGCCGCTATCTCCTCGCGCGCCATGTCGGCCATGTCCTCGTCCGCAAGCAGCTCCCGCGCCGCCTCCAGCTCGTCGCACAGCCGCCTGTATTCGCCCGATACGGCGTGTACCTGCTCCAGCTCGCTGTGTTCGCGCACGAGCTTGCGCCACAGCGGCATGTCCGCTATCACCTCGGGCTGCGATATCTGTATGCTCAGCTCCTCGTAGCGCCCGGCCAGGCGCTCCGCCTGCGCAAACCAAACCGGCATATCGGTCTTATCCATACAACTCCTCCTGCGAAAGTCACGCCCGCGCGCGCGGCCTGTGCGCGCACACGATGCGCTCGGTTCCATTTATGTCCAGGTACACACCGGTATGCTCAAATTCCGCCGCCAGCAGCGCGCGCACCTCGGGCGCCTGGCCCTGGCCCACCTCCAGCACCATGCGGCCCTCGGGCCTGAGCAGCGCTCCCGCGCCCGCCGCCAGCGCCCGGTACACGTCCAGCCCGTCCGGCCCGCCAAAGAGCGCCAGCGCCGGCTCGCGCCTCACATCGGGCTGCAGGTTCTCCATGTCCTCCGAGGTAAGGTAGGGCGGGTTGCTCACTATCATGTCGAAGCGCCGCCCCGCGACCGGCGCGTACAGATCGCCCTGGCAGAGCTCCACCCGCGCGCCCAGCGCGCGCGCGTTCTCGCCCGCCAGCGCCAGCGCGTCGGGCGATATGTCCACCGCCGTCACGCGCGCGTCGGGGCGCTCCAGCGCTATCGTCACGGCCAGCACGCCCGTGCCCGTGCCCACGTCCAGCACCTCCGGGCTGCGCACGCCGCGCAGCAGCTCCAGCGCCTTCAGGCATACCTCCTCGGTCTCGGGCCGCGGTATAAGCGCGCGCGGGTCCGCGCGGAAGCTGCGCCCGCAAAAGGGCTGGTCGCCCAACACGTACTGCAGCGGCTCGCCCGCCGCGCGCCGCTCAAGCATGGCAAGAAAGCGCTCGCTCTGCCGCGCGTCGGGCGCGGCGTGAAAGCGCAGCGCTCCCGGCGCGCAGTCCAGCGCGGCGCACATGAGCCAGCGCGCGTCGGCCGCGGCGTCCATATCCCCGGCCGCCTCCAGCGCACGCACGGCGCGGCGCATCAGCTCCTCCATATGCCTTCTCCTTCCCTCCCGGCTCCGGGCAAAACAACGGGCGGCATGGCGGCGCTTGAGCCGGATGTCGCCCGCATGTTCGTTATTCTCGCTCAGGCCGGCGCCTTGCCGCCCTCCTCGGTACCGGCGGCCTTCCTCTCGCTGGCGAGCTGGTACTGCTCCTTTATGCAGTTCTCGGTATTGAGCGCGCACTTGAGCGCCTCTATGGCCACCTGGCACATTTCGTCGTCCGGCTCGGCCGTGGTCAGCTTTTGCAGCATCATGCCCGGCTTCTTGAGCGCGCGCACGATGGGATTTGCGTCGCCCGCGTGCGCCAGCCCCTTGAGCACCTCATACGACACGCCCGCGACCAGCGGCAGCAGCAGCAGGCGCGACACAACGCGCATGAGCGGGCCGCCGTCGTTGGAGCCCAGGAATATGAACACGATTATGCTGATAATGAACACGAACACCAGGAAGCTGGTGCCGCAGCGCGGATGCAGCCGCGTCTGCTTCTTTACGTTTTCCACCGTCAGCTCCAGGCCGTTTTCCAGGCAGTGTATGCTCTTGTGCTCCGCGCCGTGGTACATGAAGGTGCGCTTTATCTCCTTTACATTGCGCACGAGCAGTATGTAGCCTATGAACATGGCGATGCGGATAACGCCGCCCACCAGGTTGAGCAGCAGCTTTTGCCAGGTCGTGAGCAGCACGCCCTCGGCCCCGCCCGTCATCAGGTGGCGCAGGCCCGACTCGATGAGCGTGGGCACCACGAAGAACAGCCCTATCGACAGCGCCAGCGCCAGCACCACGGCCAGCACCATCATCACGTCCTCCACGCTCTTGCCAAGCGTTTTGGCCATCTTCTTTTCGAACGCGCTGGGCTCCTCCACCTCCATGCCGGCCATCTCGGCCGACTCGGTGAGCGTCTGCACGCCCAGCACCATCATCATTATGAAGTTAACCACGCCGCGTATTATCGGCCAGCCCAGTATCCTGTACTTCTTGCTCAGCTGCTTGTTGGGCTTTACGCGCGCGACAATCCTGCCGTTTTCCTGCCGCACGACCACGGCGGTGCGCTCGGGCGAGCGCATCATTACGCCCTCCATGACAGCCTGGCCGCCCACGTCAAACTTGGGGCAGCTGACGCCGCTCTTGCTTGCCATACACTTACCTCCAAGGCCATAGAATGAACCGCGCCCCGTGCGCGCCGGCCCCGCGTGAGCGCGGCCGATTATTCTCACTCATATTATAACCACAAATTGTGTCAAAAAACCGCATTCTGCCCGCCGCAGCCCTATGTTTATGTAAAAAGCGCACGATAAAGAAAAACAGACCGGGACTTCCCCCGATCTGTATTTCGCAAAATCACACGCGCAAGCAGCACGCGCGCACAACCCTGGGGGCAGCCGATGAGCCGCTCGCC
>JBJEUC010000546.1:0-7470 GCA_051883635.1 Candidatus Fimadaptatus sp. | reverse complement strand
CGGCCGCGCGCTCCAGCGGCACGCGCCGGCACGGCCCCAGTGCCGCCTCGCGCAGGCCCATGCGGCGCTCGCCCCTGCCGATGCGCTCAACGCGGGGCGCGGACGGGCTGCCCTCGCCGCGCGGCAGCTTGAGCAGCGCGCGCTTAAGGCGCTCCATGTCGCTTCTTTGGTCGGCCACGGTCGCTATCATCACGATGCGGCGCGCGTCGGCCATCTCGATGTCGATGCCCTGCTCCTCCAGCGCGCGCTGCGCCTCGTACCCGCTTATGCCGCGCCCGGTCACGTCCAGCGCCAGCCGCGTGCGGTCGCAGGGCAGGCCGAAGTACCCGCGCGCCGGCGCAAGGCCCTCGCCCGCGCAGGCGGCGTTCACTTCCTCGCACCATGCGCACAGCCGCTCAAGCTCCTCCTCGCCCCGCTCGTCCATGCGCGCGCGCGCGCCGTCCAGCGAGGCCATTATCAGAAACGAGGGGCTGGACGACTGGGTGAGCGCCACCATGCGCAGGAGCCGCTCCCCGTCCACGCCCGCAGCCATGTGCAGCCAGGCCCCGCCGGTCAGCGCGCTCAGCGTCTTGTGCGCGCTCTGCACGCATATGTCCGCGCCCATATCCAGCGCACTCACCCGGCGCTCCGCCTCGCCCCCGCCGGGCAGGTACACGCCCGTGCGCCCGTCCAGCCAGTTTAGGTGCGCGCCGTGCGCCTCGTCCACCAGGAGCAGCATGCCCGCCGCGTGCGCCGCCGCGGCTATCCCGTCCAGCGGCAGCATGCGCCCGAAGTAGTCGGGCCGCGTTATTAGCACCGCGCGCGCCTCGGGATGGCGGCGTATCGCCTCCAGCACGTCCTGCCCGCGCGTAAAGGGCGCGCCGCCCTCGTCGGCCCAGGCGTCCACCCATACCGGCTCCAGCCCGTACAGCGCGCAGGCCGAGACGGCGCTGAGATGGCTGGCGCGCGGCAGTATCACCTTTTCGCCGGGCCGGGCCGCGTAGCCCAGCATGGCCTCCACGCCGCAGGTGGAGCCGTTGGTCAGAAGTATCGTGCGCGCGGCGCGCGCGCTCTGCGCCATCAGCTCCTGCGCGCGCGCTATCGGGCCCTCCGGGCGGTACAGGTCGTCGGTGCGCTCAAGCTCGGTCACGTCCATGTGCGGCCTCAGCTCCAGCTCGCCCTCAAGCCCCTTGTGCCCGGGCATGTGAAAGCTCAGGCGGCCCTCCATGGCCTTGAGCGCCTCCCAAAGCGGCGCGCTCATTCGGCCTCGCTCTCCGCGCCGGCCCTCTGCCCCGCGCGGCGGCGCGCATGTACCGCCTGCGCCGCCACCGTATGCAGCTCGCGGCAGGCGCTCAGGCCCACCCGCTTCATCAGCTCGTCCACCGACATGGGCTCATACTCGTCCAGCTCGCGCTCCAGCGCATCCTCCTGCGCGCGCGTGAGCCGCTCCATGGGATAGGTCAGCTTCTTCAGCGCCTTCATGAAGCGCTCGTATTCTCCCGTGCCCGGCTGGGCCGCCGCCATGAGCCGCTCGCACGCGGCACATATGTACTGACCGCCGATATTCATTCCTTCGCAAGATGCCCCGCCGCATACCGCGCATATGCTTGCCTGCGCCATTGCACACCTCCGAAATACTCTTCTTTAAGCTATTCCTCCCTGGGCCAACGCGTTACGCACCGGCCCAGGGAGACGTTCGCCTGTCGACGGACGGACGCTTCCGGGTCATTCATCGATAGCAGCCACCGGGAACTGCGCCACATGCAGGCGCGAGGTGCCGTAGGGCGTGAGCTCTATCTCCTGCACGTCGCCCGCGGCGCAGCGCATGCCTATCGGCGGGTTGGCGCAGGACGCGCCGTCCATGTCCCACTCGGGCGCGCGCACGGCCCTTACCCTGAGCTTAAGCGGCGCCTTGCCGGTAAAGCCGGGCTCCTCGCCGGTGCGCTCGGCCCGGCGCGCGCTCACGTCGCCGTCCCCGGCCAGCGCCCAGTTCCATTCGCTGCGCGGCCATATCTCGAAGTCCGGGCACAGCGGCTGCTCGCGCATGGGACGCCACTCCTCCTCTATCGGCAGCGCCATCAGCAGCGGGCCGTACTCCACGGCGCGGGACTGATGGAACCAGTCGGAGGTGCGCGCGGTCATGGGCAGGCTGACCTCTATCGTGTCGCCGCTCGTCCACACGCGCTCAATGCGCGCCACGCCGTCCCTGACCTCGGCCTGCTCGCCCGTGCATACGGCCCTGAAGCCCTCGCACCAGCCGGGCACGCGCAGGTATATCGGGAAGCGGCAGGGCTCCTTTACGCTCACGGCGATGACGGCGCTCTCGCCGAAGGGGTAATCGGTCCTGACCTCAAGGCGCACCGGCTGGCCGCCGGCGCGGAAGCGCACCGTGCAGGGCGCGTAGCTGATGGCCGCCAGGCCCTCGTCGCGCGTGGCCATCCACAGCGACTCCACGTACTTGGGCCAGCCCTGGTGCATGTTGGCCGTGCAGCAGCCGAAGTTGGGCTCCAGCCCGAAGGTGTTGGAGTCGGGCTCGTTGTTGTACCAGGGGCGCACCTCGTTGGTCGCGCGCACCTGATTGACCTGCTGCAGGTACTGGTGCGTCTTCATGTCGGGCGATATCGTGGCCGGGAGCGCGTTGAAGGCCAGCTTTTCCAGCCTGTCGCCCAGGCTCAGGTCGCCCAGCGCCCATATCAGCGTCTCCAGCGAGAACATGGTCTCCACCACCGCGCACAGCTCGGTGCCCTGCGTGGGGCGGTTGCCGGAGAGGTGCTCGTCGCCGGTGAACATGCCCATGGCCACGCCGTGGTGCTTCATGAGCTTTTGCCAGCCCTCGTAGAACGCCTCGCGCTCCTTGGCTCCGCCGTGCATCAGGTGCTCCAGCGCGGGGGTCTTGAGGCCCATGGCGACGTTGACCACGTGGGAATAGTGGTATTGGGTGCGCATGTAGGGCCTGTCCACGCCCTTGAGCTCGCCCTCGCCCGCGCGGCCCTCCTGCATCTCCTTCCAGGGGATGTGGCGCGCCATGGAGCGCGTAAAGGGGAAGGTATTGAAGAAGCGGCCCCAGTCGAGGGTCTGCGCCTCCAGCTTTTTGCACAGCTGCATCAGGAAGGGCGCGCCGGTCAGGTTGTACAGCCACATCGCGCACATTATGTTCTCGCCGCCGCGCGCTACGGCCCACTCTATCATCGGCTGCGAATCCAGGTTTTTATACTGGTAGGCGAAGTATTTGAGCATGAACCGGGGCACGCGCTCGTCGGTCGTGGCGCTGTAATACTGGATGAGCGCCTTGAGCGCCACCATGCGCGGCCACCAGTCGGGGTTGTTCTCCGGGCCGAAGAAGCCGTCCTCGCGCTGGGAGGCCAGCATCCACTCTATGTACTTGCCCGCGCGCGCTATCAGGCGCTCGTCGCCCAGCAGATAGGCCAGCGGCACCAGGCCGTCCAGGTAGTACGGCGCGCGCTCCCACGGGTCGCCGTCGCCGCCCAGCCAGGCGCAGTCGTCGCCCACATCCTTCCAGAACTCGTACAGATGGCCGCTGAGCCCCTCGGCCTGCGTCCTGAGCTGGCGCAACAGCCAGCCCTCCGGCTTTATCGCCGTAAGCGGCAGCGGCGCATAGTCGTTGAGCGGCAGGGGCTCCCGGTTGAAAAACACTTTGCTGTTCATATTGTCCTCCATTGCTCTGCGTATCGTTTCGCCGTGCGGGCGCGCGGCAACGTCGCTTGTACTCGATCGTTATCTGTTATGGCGGCGCGCGCGAAACGACGCGCGGTCGTACATCAGCAGCTCGCACTCCAGCCGGCCGTTGTACAGCCGGCGGCGGCGATCCGCCCTGCGCCCGAACATGCGCTCAAAGTCGGCGTTGGGCGTGATCACGCCCACTGCGGCCTCGCTCTGCTGCGCGGCCAGCCTGCCCAGCGCCCGCGCCACCGCGTCCGCCGCCCGCCGGTCGCCCAGCCGCTCGCCATACGGCGGGTTGGCCAGTATCACGCCGCCCGAGGCGTCGCCCTTCCAGTCGCGCATGTCCGCGTTGATGAGCTCTATCCTTCCGCCGAAGCCGCACTGCTTCACATGCCGCCGCGCCAGCTCCAGCGCCTCCGGGTCAATGTCCACGCCGGTCATCATGAGCCGCTCGCCGTCGTGCGCGTGGAAGCGCTCCCGGGCCTCATCGCGCAGGCGCGCGCCCGCCTGCGCGTCAAACGCGGGCCAGAGCTCCATGTCGAACCCGCGCTCCAGCCCCGGCGCGCGGTCGGTCGCTATCATGGCCGCCTCGCACAGCAGCGTGCCCGTGCCGCAGCACGGGTCCACAAAGGGCTGGCCGGGCTGCCAGGGCATGAGCATCACCATCGCCGCGGCCAGCGTCTCGCGCAGGGGCGCTTCACCGTTCCAGGTGCGGTAGCCGCGCCGGTTGAGCGCGGTCCCGCTCGAATCGATGGAGAGCACCACGCGGTCGGAGTGTATCGCGCAGTCTATCGCGAACACCGGCCCGGTCTCGCTGAGCCAGTCGCCGCCGTAGCGCGCCTTGAGCCGCTCCGCCACGGCCTTTTTGACTATCTTCTGGCAATCCGAAGGGCTCATCAGCTGGCTGCGCACGCACTTGGCGCGCACCGGGAACGCCGCGTCGGCCGGCAGCAGCTCCTCCCACGCTACGCTCCGCGTCGCCTCAAACAACTCCTCGAAGGAGCGCGCCTCAAAGCTGGCCATCTCCAGCAGCACGCGGTCGCTGGCGCGCAGCCACAGGTTGGCCGCGAAGCCCTGCTCCATGCCGCCCTCAAAGCGCACCGCGCCGCTCTGCGCCTCCACCTGCTGCGCACCCATCTGGCGCAGCTGACGCGCCACCACGCCCTCCAGCGCAAACGCCGCCGTCGCTATCCAACGCATCGCCAAGTCCTCCATTCAGGCTGAGAAATACGTTCCCTATTATACGCCCCGCCGCGCTCGTTGTCGACGTATAATTGGTTTATTTTGTCACACGGGGCACAAACATGTCCGGGCAGGTATTGTAAACTTAATCGACGCTAAAGTTGACAATTCGTCCGCGCTGTGGTATCCTTGGGTCGAAATAAAGCGGTGGAGGTAATCGCAAATGAGATCCCTTTCCAATTTCAAGACGCGCGACATGGCCTACTGCGCGCTGATGGCGGTGCTTATCGCGGTCTGCTCCTGGATATCGCTGCCTCTGGGGCCGGTGCCGTTCACGCTGCAGACCTTTGGCATATTCTGCGCGCTGGGGCTGCTGGGCGGAATGCGCGGCACCATCTCCATAGCGGTCTACATACTGCTGGGCCTGGTGGGCGTGCCTGTGTTTGCGGGCTTTTCCGGCGGGCCGGGCGCGCTCCTGGGCAGCACGGGCGGCTACATACTCGGCTTCCTGATAAGCGGCCTGGTGTACTGGCTGATCACCGCCCGCTTCGGCTCGGGCTGGATAGCCTCCATAGTGGGCATGGCGCTTGGGCTGTGCGCCTGCTACGCCTTCGGCACGGCGTGGTTCATGGCCGTGTATGCCCAAAGTACCGGCGCCATAGGCCTGGGCACGGCGCTGGGCTGGTGCGTGATACCCTTCATAATACCCGACGCCTGCAAGATAGCCGTGGCCCTGGTGCTGACAAGGAGGATACGCGCGCATGTGCACCTGTGACCTCCGGCCGCACCACGCGCTCTGCACCCGCTTCTTCACCGGCAAGGGCTACAGCCCGGAGTTCACGCGCAACATGGAGCGCGTGCTCGGGCTGCTGCACGGCGGCGCGCGGGTGCGCATGGTCGCGGGCGCGGACGTGCTGTGCGCGGCCTGTCCCAACCTCGCGCAGGGCGTATGCTCAAGCGCGGAAAAGGTCGAGCGCTACGACGCCGCGGTGCTGGCGCTGTGCGGCATTGAGCCCGGCCGGGAGCTGACCTACGCGGAGCTGAGCGCGCTCGTGGAGCAAAACATACTCGCCCCGGGGCTGCTGGACGGCGTTTGCGGCGACTGCGAATGGCACAGCCTGTGCCGCGAGGTCATGCACGCGCGTGCAACGCGGGCTTTGTGAACCCCTCAGTGCAGAAAAGGTTATCTGCGGGGAACACATCAGTATATATGTCGCGCAGGCGCGAAATATGACCGATAAATTTCTGCGCGGCGTCATTTAACGTGAGTTAGCGCCAAGTTCCCGATAATTTTCACAAAAGCCCTGTTCAAACGCGCGGAAATTTGATAAAATGTAAGCAGAACGTCCATGCAAAGGAGATGTCACCTATGCCTATAGTCAATTCCAAGGAGCTGCTGAAGAAGGCCTACGAGGGCGGTTATGCGCTGGGCGCATTCAACGTGAACAACATGGAGATAATCCAGGGCATCACCGAGGGCGCCAAGATGGAAAACGCCCCGCTGATACTGCAGGTCTCCAAGGGCGCGCGCGCTTACGCCAAGCACGTATATCTGATGAAGCTGATCGAGGCGGCCGTTGAGGACACCGATCTGCCCATCGTAGTGCATCTGGATCACGGCCCCGATTTCGAGACCTGCAAGAGCTGCATAGACGGCGGCTTCACCTCCGTCATGATCGACGGCTCCCACCTGCCCTTTGAGGAGAACATCGCCCTGACCCGCAAGGTAGTCGAGTACGCTCACGACCGCAACGTCACCGTCGAGGGCGAGCTGGGCCGCCTGGCCGGCGTCGAGGACGAGGTCAAGGTCAGCTCTGAGGATTCCTCCTACACCGATCCCGATCAGGTTCAGGAATTCGCCGAGCGCACCGGCGTCGACTCGCTGGCGATAGCCATCGGCACCTCTCACGGCGCGTTCAAGTTCAAGGGCACCCCCAAGCTGCGCTTTGACATACTGGAGGAGGTCTCCCGCCGTCTGCCCGGCTTCCCGATCGTGCTGCACGGCGCTTCCTCTGTAATACCCGAGTTCGTCGACATGGTCAACCAGTACGGCGGCAACATGCCCGGCGCTCAGGGCGTTCCGGAGGACATGCTGCGCAAGGCTGCTTCGATGGCGGTCTGCAAGATCAACATCGACTCCGACCTGCGCCTGGCCATGACCGGCACCCTGCGCAAGTACCTGGCTGAGAACCCCAGCCACTTCGATCCCCGCCAGTACCTTACCCCCTGCCGCGACGCCATCCGCGAGATGGTGCGCCACAAGATCGTAAACGTCCTGGGCTGCAACGGCAAGGCGTAATCACCCCACAATCCACTGCGTTTCGCCCAAGCGACTTCGTCGCTTGGGCGAATTTTTATTCTCATTTTTCGGGCGGCAAATCCTATGTGGCCGCAAGCCTCAAACGAAAGAACCACCATCACCACCCAAAACTACCATATTATATAGTAGCAACGGCAGAGCGCCGCGTAAGAACGCACCGTCCCGCCGCCTCCATCCCCTCAGCGGAGCGGCGGCGTTTCAAGGGGTAAAGGAGAATCAAAGGAGGCTGCCACGCGGTAGCGAACTCAAGTAACAGCGGCGCAAGAACGCGCCGCAAAACCCACAAAGCAACGACAGAACGCAGAGCA
>JBJEUC010000545.1:0-7513 GCA_051883635.1 Candidatus Fimadaptatus sp. | reverse complement strand
GGTCTGGTACACTATTCATGGAAGTCATTGCAGTTGAAGCCGCGCAGGGCGGTGGGCAGCCGTTGCCCGTCCCTGCCCAACGGCTTGGCAACTTCCTATTTGACAAGCGGCGTGTGCCGGGCACAGGGCAGTCTGGCACCCGTGTAACTCAAAGCCATTGCAGCCAAAGCTGCGCGGGGCGGTGGTCTGCCTGAGTCCTTCGTTCCCCGGCCATCAGCAGGGCAAGACCCGTTTTGTCAAGCGGCGTGCGCCGGGCACATGACAGCTTTGCACCCATGAACCCTTGAATGCCGCGCAGAACAGCGGTCAGCCATCGCCTGCCCCACGCTTACCGGCAACTTCCCATTCGACAATCGTCGCAGAACGATTTGCCCCCGGCAGACCCGGTTCCCATGCATCGTCCGCGCAGGAACAGCCCTCCGCCGAAGCTCCGCTCCCCTCCCCCACTTGCCCCAAAAACATCCTCGGGGCCGTTCCGTCCGGAACGGCCCCGCAGTATCCAGTGCGCTCACTGCATGCCCATTATGTTCATGACACCGGCGGCCACGCCCATGACCGCCGCGACTATGCCCAGTATCCAGAAGGCGCGGTAGCGCTCGTCGTTTTTGAAGTTCATGGTCACCACCAGTATGGCGGCCGCCAGCAGGAAGCTGTCTATGCCATACGTCCTGAACTGCACGAACATCTGCGCCGAATTTATCAGCACGCAGCCCACCGCTATCGCCAGCGCGATGCGGTTCACCACTCTCCTGCTTATCTTCACCGGTCTTTCCCCCCATCTCCGCGTCCGGAGCCGCGCCGCGCGCGCGGCGGCCGGCCTGAGCCGGACGGCTTTTTGCGTACCGAAAACCCGAAGTGTCCCAGCATGCGGCCCGGCTCGTAATAGCCGCCGTGGCTGTAGCTGAGCAGCGCCGCGCGCTCCAGCTCCAGCTTGCCCGTGGGGCTGAGCAGCGCCTCGTCGGCGTGAACGCACAGTATGTCGCTCAGGAACATGTGGTGGCTGCCCAGCTCCAGCACCTGGTCCACGCGGCACTCCAGCTGCACCGGGCATTCGGCCACGCCCGGGCAGCCCACGTCGCGCATGGTCTCGCGCGTAAGGCCCGCGCGCGCGAACTTGTCGCCCTCGCGCCCGGATACCACCCCGCACAGGTCGCACGCGCGCGCCAGCCGGGCGGGCACCAGGTTTATCACGAACTCGCCGCTTTTTCGTATCAGCTCATACGAATACCGCTCGGGCCGCACCGACACGTAGGTCTTGGCCGGGTCGGTGCAGACTATGCCCGTCCAGGCCACGGTAAACACGTTGTCGCGCCCGCCGTGCGCGCAGCTCACCAGCACCGCCGGCAGCGGGTACAGCATGGTGCCGCTCTTCCAAATCTGCTTTGCCAACTGTCCAACTCCTGTCCGGCGCTCACTTTTCGTCGCCGAAGCGTATGCCGATGTTGCGGGCGATCCTGACCATCTGATGCTCCGGCGGCACGAACTTGGTTATGCCCGCCACCTCGCTGAGCGGATTGTGTACCACCTCGTCGCCCTTGAGCGCCACGCTCACGCCGTACACTCCGTCGCGTATCAGCTGCGCCGCGTGTACGCCAAAGCGCGTGGCCAGCACGCGGTCGTAGGCGGAGGGGCTGCCGCCGCGCTGTATGTGGCCCGGCACCACGGCGCGGGTCTCTATGCCGGTCTTTTGCTCTATCTGACGGGCTATGCGGGCCGATATGGTGGTAAAGCCCTCGGCCTGACGCGCCGCCGTGCGCTCCTTGCGCTTCATATCGGCTTCCTTTTTGTCCATGGCGCCCTCGGCCACGGCGATTATCGAGAAGGACTTGTTCTGCTTGGCGCGGGCGTTCACGGCGCGCACCACGTTGTCTATATCGTAGGGTATCTCGGGCAGCAGCACCACGTCCGCGCCGCCGGCCATGCCGCTGTACAGCGTGAGCCAGCCGGCCTTGTTGCCCATTATCTCTATCACCATCACGCGGCCGTGACTGGTGGCGGTGGTGTGGATGCGGTCTATCACGTCGGTGGCAATGTCCACGGCCGTATGGAAGCCAAATGTGACCTCGGTGCCCCATATGTCGTTGTCGATGGTCTTGGGCAGGCCTATAACGTTCAGCCCCTCCTCGCTCAGGAGGTTCGCGGTCTTGTGGGTGCCGTTGCCGCCCAGCGTGACCAGGCAGTCCAGCTTGAGCTTTTTGTAGTTGGCCTTCATCTCGGCCACCTTGTCCACGTTGTCCTCGCCTATCACGCGCATGTACTTGTAGGGCTGACGGCTGGTGCCCAGTATCGTGCCGCCCAGCGTGAGTATGCCGGAAAAGTCGGAGCGGTCCATGTCGCGGTATTCGCCCTGGATAAGCCCCCTGTAACCGTCCACTATGCCCACTATCTCGGCGTCGAACATCTCGTAGGCCGCGCGGGCCACGCCGCGTATGGCCGCGTTGAGCCCCGGGCAGTCGCCGCCGCTGGTCAATATACCTATCCTGCGCTTCATATGCACGCACCTCCAGCTTCTTGCAAAATGTCATCAGACGCGCCCGGCGCTCTGCTCCTCCGCGCCGGACAGGTCGACGATGTCGTATTCATGGCCCAGCGCCTCCCGGCACAGGCGCAGCATGTCCTCCGTCCCAAGCGCCAGCGACGCCGTCGAGTCGCCCGGGTGCAGGCTCACGCGCGGCCATGCGGCAACGCGCCGGTCTATCACAAGGCGCACCCGCCCCTCCGGGTCGTTCATCAGCGCCAGGGGCGAGGCCGAGCCGGGCGTTACGCCCAGCAGCCCCGGCATATCCTCGCCGGGCACAAAGCTCACCCGGCTCACGCCCAGCGCGCGGGAGAACACCGCCGTGCGGAAGGGGCTCTCATCGGTGAGCAGCAGGTAGAACCGCGTCCTTTGCCGGTTGGTCAAAAGCAGGTTCTTGCAGTGCCGCGCGCCCAGCCTTTCGCCTATCGGGCGGCACTCTTCCATAGAAAACACGCGCTCGTGGTCGAGCCAGTCGTACTCCACGCCGCTTTCGTCCAGCAGCCTGCGCACGCGCGCCTTGATATCATCGTTCGGTATGCACATGGTCACTCCACTGCCCAGCGCTTAATCAGCTGAAGCAGCTCCTCCGGGCTCTTTATCAGGGCCAGCGCGCCGTTCTCCAGCAGCTCGTCAGCCGTGCGGAAGCCCCACAGCACGCCCACTCCGCGTGCGCCGGCGGCCTCGGCCGTCTGCATGTCCACCCCCGAATCGCCGAAGTAGGCGCATTCGGCCGGCTGTATGCCCATGCGCTCTATGGCCTCAAACGCCGTGGTCGGGTCGGGCTTTATGGGCCGCCCCTCCCGCTGGCCTATCACCGCGTCAAACAGCCCCGTGCCGAACATGCGCTCCACCAGCATCCGGGCCGACTGGTCGGGCTTGTTGGTCAGCACCGCCATGCGCACATGGCGCGCCTTGAGCTGCTGCAGCATCCAGTTTATGCCCGGATAGGGGCGGGTCGAATCCATGCCGTGCTCCAGGTAATGCGTCTGGAACACCTGGCGGAGCGTGCGCACCTGCTCGGGCGTGCGCGCATAGGCCGGCAGCGCGCGCTCGCACAGGAGCGTTACGCCGTTGCCCACCATGTAGCGGTACTCGTCCAGCGTATGCACCGGATATCCGCGCTCCATCAGGGCGTAATTGGCGCTGGCCGCCAGATCCGCCAGCGAGTTGATCAGCGTGCCGTCCAGATCGAACAGGCAGCCGCGCACAGGCATCTTGATAATAATGGAAGGTCACGCTCCTTTTGAGCGGCGCAAACGCGCGTATGCCGGGCTCGCCCGGCGGCTTTCGCGCTCATATTCGCGTCTTTTTTGCGATTAACTTATAGTATTCTATAAAAATATGCCCTGATTCCTTCATTTTTAATGTTAAATGTAGGAATCAGGGCATATTTTGCCGGAGGGCAGTCTCCCGCCCCCGCGCTGGTGTGAGGTGGAAAGGCAAGTTGCGGGCCGTCGCAAGAACCCGGTCACGCCCGATACAAGGCTCAGCCCCACGGCCGTGAGCGCATACTGGCGGCTGTTGCGGGTCACGTTGCGGACTGGGTTGAATGCCGCGTCCCCTCCACCCGCGCGTGTGTTGAGGTAGAGCGCCACGTTGCAGGACGTCGCATGAAGCCCAGTCACGCCTGACACAAGGCTCAGCCCCACGGCCGTGAGCGCGTACTGGCGGCTGTTGCGGGTCACGTTGCGGGCTGGGTTGAACGCAGCGTCCCCTCCACCCGCGCGTGTGTTGAGGTAGAGCGCCACGTTGCAGGACGTCGCATGAAGCCCCGTCACGCCAGATATGACGCTCAGCCCCACGGCCGTGAGCGCATACTGGCGGCTGTTGCGGGTCACGTTGCGCGCCGCCGCAGGAAGCCCGTCCCCACCCCCGCGCGGCAGCAAGCGCCGCTCTACCTGTGCGTGACCGTGCGCAGCAGCAGCGTCACAAAGTACAGCGCCGCCGAGCACAGCACTATCGCCGCGCCCGCGCTGGTGTTGAGGTAGAACGACAGTATCAGCCCCGTCACGCCCGACACGAGGCTCAGCCCCACGGCCGTGAGCGCGTACTGGCGGCTGTTGCGCGCCAGGTTGCGCGCCGCCGCCGCCGGCAGTATCAGCATGGAGTTGATGAGCAGCGTGCCTATCCACTGAATGCTGAGCATGACCACGACCGCCATGAGCGCGGCAAAGGCGCACTCGACCGCGCGCGTGCCTATGCCGCGGCTGCGGGCCCAGTCCGCATTGACGCTGGTCAGCAGCATGCTGTTGTGCAGCGTGAGCCACACTACCGCCACGACGGCCAGCACTCCCGCCAGCAGCGCTATGTCCGATTCCGTAACGCCCAGCACGTCGCCCACCAGCATGCCCTCGTAGCGGGCCAGGCCCCCGCCGCCGGCCATTATCAGCAGGCCCAGCGCCACCGTCGTGGACGAAAACACGCTTATCACCGTATCGGCCGAGGCGCTGCCCTGCTGCTTGACGATTATCAGCAGCAGCGCCCATATCACGCCGAACGCCAGCATGGCCGGCAGCTGATCGCTCAGCCCCATGAGTATCCCCAGGCCCACGCCGGTGAGCGCGCTGTGTCCCAGCGCGTCCGAGAAGAACGCCATGCGCCCTGATACGGCCATCGTGCCCATCAGCGCAAGCGCGGGCGCTATCAGCACCACCGCCACCAGCGCCAGGCGCATGAAGCCGTACTGGCACCACTCAAACGGCAGCGCCGTAAGGAAGTCCATGCTCATACCGCCGCGCCTCCCATCCTGCCGAACACCTCGGCAAACTCCTCCGAAGCGAACACCTCGTCCGGCGTGCCGTCGCACAGCACGCTGCCGCGCAGCAGCACCACGCGCTGCGCATGGCGGCGCACCATCTCAAAATCGTGCGAGACCAGCAGTATGGCCATGTGGTGCTCGCGCAGCAGGTCGCCCACCATGTTGTAGAACAGATCCACGCCGTTCTGGTCCATGCCCGATATGGGCTCGTCCAGTATCAGCAGATCGGGCAGCGGCTCCAGCGCCAGCGCCAGCAGCACACGCTGCAGCTCGCCGCCCGACAGCGCCCCCAGCCGGCGCTCGAGCAGGTCCTCGCACTCGGTGGCCGCCAGCACGCGCCGCGCCCGGGCGCGCGTGCGCTTCGTCGCGCCCAGCCACACCGGGAAGCGCCCGGTCGCCGCCGTGACCAGATCGCATACGCTCAGCGGTGTGTCCGCGTCCATGTCCAGCCGCTGCGGCACGTAGCCCACCCGCACCTGGCGCAGCGGCCTGCCGTCGGCGCGCAGATGCGCTATCTCGCCCTCGTGGGGCACTATGCCCATAAGCGCCTTGAGCAGCGTGGTCTTGCCCGCGCCGTTGGGCCCTATCAGCGCGGTCAGCTCGCCGCAGTGTATGTGCAGGTCTATGTCGCTGAGCAGCGTGCTGTGGCCCCGGCGCACGCTCACATGCTCCATCTCTATCCGGCACAGATTGCAGTGTCCCTCATGCATCGGCATCTTCAAGCGCCTCCTTGAGCGTGCGCGCGTCGGCCAGTATGCCAGCCTCGTAGGCCTCCGCGCTCAGTTCCCCGCTGGTCAGCGAGTCCAGAGTGTATATGGCTATTCCGGTCTCGCGCGCCAGCACTTCGGCGGCCTTCTCCGCGTAGGCCTTTTCGACGAACAGCGCGCTTATGCCCATCTCCCGCACGGTGTCCACCAGCTCCGCCATGTCGCGCGTGCGCGGCATCTCGCCCGGCTCCTGCCCCAGCGACGCGACTATCTCTATGCCGTAATCCCGCGCCATGTACTCAAACGCCGGGTGCGAGGTCACTATGCGCGCGCCCGCCGCGCCCTCGAGCAGCGCGGACACCTCCGCGTCCAGCGCGCGTAGGCGCTCCTTGTAGCGCTCGGCGTTGTCGCGGTAGCTCTGCGCGTGGGCGGGGTCGGCCTCGATGAGCCCTGCGGCGATGTTCTCCACCTGCAGTATGGCCTGCCGGGGCGACATCCATATGTGCGCATTCACGTCGCCGTGGTCGTGGCCGTCGTGGTCGTCATGCTCATCCTCGTCGTGGTCGCCGTCGTCATCATGCCCGTCCCCGTCGTTTTCGCCGTCGTCATGCCCGTCCTCGTCGTGCCCATCCCCGCCGATGAGCTCTATGCCCGCGCTCGCGTCTATCACGGGCTTGCCCATGTCGCCTATCACCTTGTCGACAAAGCCCTCCATGCCCGCGCCGTTTATCACCACCACGTCCGCGGAGCTTATGAGGCGCATGTCGCCGGTGCGCAGCGCGTAGTCGTGCAGACAGCCCACGTTCTGCTCGGCCATGTTCTGCACCTCCACCCCGTCTATGCCGCCGGCCACGTTCGCCGTAAGCAGGTACATGGGGTAAAACGACGTGAGTATCCGGAATTCCGCCCCGGCCCGCGCCGGCGTCGCCGCCGCGCATAGCCCCAGGCATAGCGCCGCCGCCAGCGCCAATAGTCTCCTTGCCAAATGCCGTCACTTGCCTTTCCCTTTGCCAGACCCGAAAAACCGGCCGCGCGGCACATGCCGCGCGGCTGCTAATGCAACTCCTTTGCAATTATAGTCATCTCCCCGCAAATTGTCAATAGCAAAACAGGGCTATTGCGTGTAGTTTGCAAGTCATTTGCGCCGCCAGATACGCCCCAACCCACGAGCCAACATCCCCTACCCTTGCACCAACGCCAGTGCGCCGCGTAAGAAACGCGCCGCCACGCCGCCTCCATCCCCTCAGCGGAGCGGCGGCGTTTCAAGGGGTAAAGGAGAATCCAAGGAGGGCCCAGGGGGAAATCGCAATCCCCCTGGCCCTCCTTGGCCGCCGGAGGCTGCCACATGGCTGCTGCCGCAGCCTAAAGCGGCGCAAGAACGCCGCCGCATAAGCCAAAAAGCAACGGAAGAACGCAGAGCAACACCCTCACCCTTTGCAACAAGGCAGAGCGCCGCGCCAGAACGAAGCGCCCTTCCGCCTCCAACCCCATAGCGGAGCGGCGGCGGTACAAAGGGGTGAGAAGAGAATC
>JBJEUC010000544.1:0-7516 GCA_051883635.1 Candidatus Fimadaptatus sp. | reverse complement strand
TGTTCTCCGCATCGGCCTCGGTGGTGATGGCCACGCGGGTGATGGTCACCTCCTGCGGTATGATGGGGTCTATGGAGCGGGCAAAGCCCAGCTGCACCGGCCCGCGCACCTGGCCGCAGTTAAGCGCACCCTTGACAAAGGTAGTCATGACCGCGCCAAAGGTACGGATGTCGAAAAAGTTCTGGCACATGAAGTTGCGTATCTTCTCGTCCAGCTTGTCGTCCTTCTTCTTGGCTTCCTTCAGCGTCTTTTCGTCCACGTTAAAGTGGGTCAGCGCCTCCGCGTCCGAGCGGTTGAGCGGCACGCCATCCTTTATATAGATGCGATAGCCCTCCGCGTCCTCCTTGACCGTCTCCACATAGTTGCGTATCTTGCGCTTGAGGCACACGTCGGTCACCAGGCCGTAGCCGGTCTCCGGGTCGAGCCGGGGCATGTTGCCGGCATCGGGGTCGCCGTTGGGGTTGCCGTTCTCCACGTCGAACAGTATCACGAATTCGTAGCGGTTCCTGATAGGCTCGGACATTTCAGTTATCCTCCTTGTCTTTCTTCGTATAGAACTTCTGTACCTGATGGTAGTAGCCCAGATGGAACGCGCCCTGCTCCGGCAGGGTCAGGCGGGCAGGCAGCGTCTGGGTGATGCGCCCCTCCAGCTCGGTTATCAGCTTTTCATGGGTGATGCGCAGGCCGGTATTCAGCTTGCGCAGATGGCTCTGCGACAGCTTGGTGAGCAGCGGGAAGATGGCGGCCGGGGTCGCCGAGGCGCTGTTGAAGTACTTGTCCCTGATGGTCGCGTTTATGCCGGGGTTGGCATCCGCCTGCACCCGCTCCAGCACGGCGAACAGCCTGCCCAGCACATAGGGCAGATATGTGCTTTGTTCATTGAGTTCCACTGTCAATACCTCCTCGGGCACATGAAATTGCTCGTTCCTGAGCAGAAACGCCTTTATGATGGCGGCGCGGCCATAGGTCACGTTCTGTTCGGCGCGAATGCGCATGAGCGTCTGTTCAAACAGCGATACCGGGTACATGCCGCCCGTCAGAATCGCGCGAGTCACCGCGCTCGCCATGGGCGGTGAGGCCTTCTTGTCGCGGCTCTTCTGGTTGACGGTCTCGTTCAGCAGCTCCCACAGCGGCAGCTCGGCCTTGGCAACATATGCGGGCCTGACGATGTTCAACCGCTCGTAGTGCTTGAGCAGATTATTGAGCATGCTGCCGAACGTATCCTGCAGGAAGAACCGCACGCTCAGGCGCGACGCGCTGGGCGCAAGCCCCAGCACGTAGAAGTGGTTCTTGGGGTGCAGGAGGACATCGTTCACGCTTACAGTGCCGCCACCGGCCAGCGCCTTTACCGTGCTCCACAGTTCCTCATCGGTGATGCGGTCGCCGGCGCTGCCGAACATCGGGCCGCAGAACACATCCTGGCAGAGCGGCTCGGCATCCTCGGCCCAGCAGAGCACCGCCGTGTCTCCGATGTAATGCACATGCTCCCTGTCCGCCAGTAGGTAGTTGAGCGCCGTGCCGTAGGCGAAGGCCGCCTGCTCGGACACGGGGGAATTGAGCCCCTGTCCTGTGCCGTCGGCCAGCTCATGGCCGTAGGACTCGAAGGCCGCCGCGTTGAACGAGACCAGCGACGCGCCGCTGGGCTGCGCGTCCCGTACGCCCTTTATCGACGGATGCCGGCGGGCTATCGGCGCCACCTGCCCGGTCACGAGGCAGCGGCCCTGCGCGGCGCCGCCCGACCGTTGGGCATAGTGCGCCTGCCATGCCGCGCGTATCGCGCCGTCCTCGTGCGCATACTGCCCGTCCACCGAGAACACGAGGTTTGCGCCCTTTTTGATGTCGTCCAGATAGGATTCAAGCGCCGGATGCTCCTCCGCCCTGTCCGGCTGCCAGTTCTCGAAAAACGCGCGCACGCCCCGCGCCGCAGGGCTGTCCACATCGGCCAGCAGCTCCTCATGCAGCGCCCGGGCCGCATCGAAGCACTGCCGCGTGCGCTGCGGCTTGCCCTTGTCGTCCACGCAAAGGAAGTAGGAGCCGTTTTCGCACAGGAAGTTGGCCGAAACGCCGGAGGTCTTCTTGGTCTGCTCGGGCACGCGCAGTATCCGTGGCACCTCCCTTTTGCCGTCGGGAGACGTCTTGAGCGGTATCAGGCCGTGCAGCGTCCCCTGCCCGTCGATGTCCAGCGCGTATGACACCTTGGCGTCGCACCAGCCCGGCAGCGATATCTCGCCGCGCTTGGCCAGCGCGTCATAGCATTTGTTGAGCGCCTGCAGTATCATCTGAGCACCTCCTTGCCCGCCACCTCCATGACGCCGTTTGTGAGCTCGGCCATGAAGAAGGTGGGCTGGATGTTGCCGGGGTCGGAATAATCCATGTCGTAGAGCATCAGGCCCAGCGAGCGGGTCTCTTCTATCGTGGGCACCGGGCCGCCCGGCCACGCGCGGAAGGCGGCGGGGAACTCGCGGCAGCCCAGGCAGGGCTGATGGTAGCACTGCCCGCGCTCCAGCCGCCTGCGGGCTATGTCGATGAACTTGCCCTCGTTATCGCTGGGGGCCGCCTTGTCGGTCATGGTGAAGTGGGCGTCTATCACGTAGCGCACGTCGGTGAGCACCATGGACGCGCGCTGCTGGATGCTCTCGCTGGTATAGATGGCCAGCGGCCTGTTTGCGCCCGTCATCACCGAGCGCACCGTCGAAGCCAGTACCTTGTCCTTCACCTCGTTGCGCCGGATGTTGGTAAACTTGATTGCATTCCTTACATGTATCCGGTCTATGTGCCAGCGCAGGCCCGGGTGCCAGTATACGGCCTCAACTATCCCCCGCGCGGCGGACGGCGTCATCACGTCGTAGCTCACGCGCTCCACCTTCAGCTCCGGGCGGGTGAACAGGGCGTAATCGCCCCACACCTCCATCTGGATTCCCTGGCTCATGTTTGCATCACCTCGCTTGATATGTTCTCGTTGTTCATATAAAACTCCCCCGGCCTGACGCTCCCAGCCGCGCTCACTCAAAAAAAGCCAGGCCTTCTTCGTGTTCCAGCAGCTTAAGTCCCGTATGCTCGCTGTAAAGCGCCATGTCGGTAAGCACCGCAATGCCCTCGTCCAGCACCTCCAGTGCGCCCCGCGCCAGCAGCGCCTCATAGTGCCCGCTGTACACGCCCACCGACTCCTGCGCGGCCTGCCGCATGAGGGCGCGGCTGCGCTCGCCGCGCAGCAGGCGCTGCGCCATTATCTGCGCATCATCCGTGCGCGGGATGAACACCGTATGCGCATCGCTCTGGATTATGCGGAATTTCTCGCCCACGCTGCGGAAGGGGAAGCTGCCCATCTTGCGGCCCTCCTCCAGCTGCTTCACGACCGCCTTGCTGTCCAGGTCATCGACCTGATACAGCTGGGTAAAGTACCGGCGGATGGTCTCCTCCGAATCCCAGTCGTCGCAGTCGCGCTTGGCGCTTTGCGCCACCGCCAGCGGCCGACCGAGCGCGTGCGGCATGCCCTTTATATACTTATTGTCCGGCTGGAAGATGTAAACAATGCTCTCGTCGGCCGGCCGCTTGCCCTCGCGGTTGCAGCGCCCTGCCGCCTGCACCACCGAATCCAGCCCCGCCTCCGCCCGGTACACCGTCGGGAAGTCGACGTCCACGCCGGCCTCTATCAGGCTGGTAGAGACCACCCGGCAGAGCAGGCCGTCCTTGAGCCTTTGGCGAATGGTATCAAGCACCGCGCGGCGGTGGTTCGGCGTCATGAGCGTGGAGAGGTGGAAGCTACCCTCCCCCGACAGCCGGCTGTACACCTCCTGCGCCTGCCTGCGGGTGCCCACCACGCACAGCACCTGGCCGTGAGCGTTCAGGCGCGCGGCCAGCTCGTCGTCATCCAGCTTACCCACATTCCGGTATGTCACCCGCTTGAATACCGACCGGTCGACGACCGGCGCTATCTCCCGGCAGTTGAGCCCCGGCGCGGCCTCCTGAAACAGCTTCCCCAGCGCGGGCTGCGTGGCCGTGCAGAGCACGCAGGTCGCACCGTAGTTCACCGTCAGCTCGGCAATGGCCCACACGCAGGGCTTGAGGTACGGTATGGGAATGGTCTGCGCCTCGTCGAATATGATTACGCTGTCAACCAGATTGTGCAGCTTGCGGCAGCGCGACGGCCTGTCCGCAAACAGCGACTCAAAGAACTGCACCGCCGTGGTGACGATAACCGGCATGTCCCAGTTTTCGGTGGCGAGCTTCTTCAGGCGCTGCTCGCCGTCCGCGTCCTCGTCGTCATCGTAATTCACATTGGAATGATGCTCCAGCACGTTTTCATCGCCCAGTATCCGGCGGAACTCGGCCGCCGTCTGCTCGATTATGCTTGTGAAGGGCACGACGTATATCACGCGCCGCTTGCCGTGCGCGCGGGCATGGCGCAGCGCGAACGCCAGCGAGGAGACCGTCTTGCCGCTGCCGGTGGGCACGGTGAGCGTGAACAGGCCCGGCTGCTGCGCACCCGCGTCCAGGCACGCGCGCAGTATCCGGCAGCGCGTGCGGTTGAGCTCGGTCTGCGCGTCCCACCAGGGCGCGATATGGCTCTCCAGCCGCGCAAGGAGCACTTCCGCGTCGAACTCGCGTCCCCGCGCGGGCGCGCCGCCCTGCATGAAGGCCTCGGTGTCCAGGAAGTCCGCGTCCACCAGGCAGGAGAACAGCATGCGCGTCCAGAGCGCCGCCGTGAAGCCGCCCTCGCCCAGCTTATTCGGCGTGCGATGCGGCTGCGCCTTGGCAAGCTGCACCTCCGTTGAAAACGCATCATAGGGCGGTATCTGCCTTTTCAGGCGGCCACACAGCGTGGTCTGATCCGGCGCATCTACACGCGAGCCGCCGTCCGGCAGTCCGCCGTGGTGCCCGGCGATGCAATACGTCACCGCCGGGTACTTAATATTTGCATATGCCTGCTGAGCGCCCGCCGTCGAGTGGTCGACTTTCTCGTTCTGCCCGCGTATGCGGCGTTGGAAAGCGTCGGAATACTTGCCTATGTCGTGCAGCATGCCCATCATGCCGGCCAGCTCGCCCGCGCCGAAGGGGTCGGCAAACTCGCGGCAGCGCTCCGCCGTGCCGGTCAGGTGGGATTTGAGCGATTGCTCCCGGCCGTCCTCTGAGATGTGCGCCAGATATTTCATATGTCACCTCCGGAATGGATGAAGTGATCGTCATGTGTTGTTAGTCTTTGTTATATTATAGCTCTTGCTGGCGAAGCCGTCAATAGTTTTGCGAACATTTGTTCCCATTTTGTTATTCGTTGATGGCTTGGGGCACTGTTGCTGATATTCCGCTTCCGGACAGGATCTGCGCCCGGGGGCTGATATGGTTTTCACTGCGGCATTTACGTTTGCCCCGGACATCATTTGCGATGTGCGCCGGATACATCATTGTGTTGCTTTCGACATGAAAGAAGTGCTGCATGCTCATGTGTTGTTATACATCGTCGTGTTTTGTTATATTATAACTTGCGCCGTTGGAGATGTCAATATTTTGCGGCACTTTTGTGCACGCTTTGTGGCTTTTGGTCACTATTGCGGATAAGCCGCTGTCAGGCCTGCTTTGCGCCCGCGTGCGGAAAAGTTTACCGCAGTGACATTGACATTGAAGACTGCAAGGGCTACAATGGAAACAAAAGAAGGAGGTTTTGTTTCCGAATGAAGGACAGGATAATAGCGGCGTCCATCGACGCGCTGCGCAAAGAAGGACTCCGCTTCTCGGTGGACACGCTGGTCGACCGGCTGAAGATATCCAAAAAGACGGTGTACAAGTTCTTCCCCGACAAGGAAGCGCTGGCACTGGCGCTGTACGAGAAGTACTACGGCGACGCCCGCAGCCGCGCCGCAGAGCTGAGCGCCCTCGCGGATGCGCAGTCCCGCGAGGAGCTGCTCCGGCTCTACTACGACGCCAAGGTGATGACGCGCGGCGACATATTCAACAAGTACAAGCTCAACGCCGCCATAGGCGCCTTCACGGCCCGGCAGAACGACGCGCTGTGGGAGCTGATAGCCGCGTCGCTCGGGGCGGACGCCGACAGCCTGACGCTGCGCATAATCGTGGACGGCGCGTTTGAGAAGCTGTGCCGCGACGGGCTGGAGCCCGACAAGGTCATTAATAGGATGGTAGATATACTATGGTAACAGGTATTCTGCGCATAATTGCGATACTGTGCGTGGCCGTGGCCTGCGGAAAGCTGGTGGCCCGGGTCAAGCTGCCCTCGATACTGGGCTGGCTGATAGCCGGAATAGTATTCGGGCCCTACCTCGCCGGGGTCGTGACGCTGGAGATAACGGATTCGACATGGTACAAGGTGCTGATAAAGTTCTTTGAATGCTTCGCGGGCGTGATGATAGGCCGGGAGATAGTGTTCAAAAAGATAGCCCGCTCCGGCCGGCAGATAGTCGGCATAACCTTCGTGCAATCGATAGGCACGTTCCTGTTCGTATCGGCCGTGTTCGCGCTGGCGCTCACGGCCACAGGGCTCCCGGCCTATCCGGCGTTCATATTCGGCGGCATAGCGCTGGCCACCGCGCCCGCCCCCGCGCTGTCGATAGTAAACGAGTATCACACGAGCGGCCCCGTGACCCGGACGCTGATACCCCTTGCGGCCATAGACGACGTAATCGGCGTAATAGTGTTCTTCACGGTGATATCGGTAGTGAGCGCGACCAGGGGCGGCTCGGCCGCGTCGCCGCTGGCCGTGGCCGGGATGGTGCTGCTGCCCTTCGCGGTAGGCATAGTCGCGGGGCTGCTCGCGGCGCTGCTGATGCGGCGGGCCAGGAGCGACCGCGCCCGCCTTGCGCTGATGCTGGCCTTCCTGGTGCTGTCGGCGCTTGGGGGGCTGATGATAGACCGCTACGTGTTCCACGCGTTCAGCATGAACTACCTGCTGATAGGCATGGCCTTCAGCGGCACGGTAGCAAACCTGATGCCGGAGGAGCAGCTGAGCGGTACCATGAAGCTCTACGACCCGCTGCTCAGCCTCGCGCTGGTGATAGTGATAGTCAACCTGGGCATGCCGCTGGACTACCGGCTGATAGCGGGCGCGGGGCTCTTTACCGCCCTGTACATACTCTCCCGCGCCGTGGGCAAGGTCGGCGGCGCGTATCTGGGCGGCAAGCTCACCCACGCGGAGCCCACAGTGACCCGCTACCTCGGCTTCACGTTGCTGCCCCATTCGGGCGTGTCGCTGGTGTTCACGGGCATAGCCGTGACGACCCTCACGGCCATCGACACGACCCTGGCCGCCACGGTCTCCGGCACGATAGTGGCGGCGGCGATAATCAACGAGATAATCGCCGTAATCGTGGCAAAGTACGCATTCAAGCGCGCGGGCGAGATAAAGGAATAGCTCCGCACGCAAAAGGCTCATGCGCCCACTCAGGGGCGCATGAGCCTTTTGTTATAGCCGCGTTATTCGGCTGGCACTATCGTGACGGTGTAGTTGCACACCGCAATGCCGTAGTCGGGGTTGACCGCCAGGGCGTATATCAGGTACGCGCCC
>JBJEUC010000543.1:0-7535 GCA_051883635.1 Candidatus Fimadaptatus sp. | reverse complement strand
CGGACTGCCCCCCCCCGACGCTGCCGCCCTTGCCGGTTTCCGGCGCACATGCAGTCGAGAAGGGGCGACGCTTGCAGGGGCTGCGGCCTGATGAGGCTACCGGGGGTCTTGGGCAGGCGGCATCGCCTGCCCGGAAGCTCATCTATGCCTTGGGGAAGTGGTGTGGAGCTTGGCTGCTCCATTTACGCGGGTGCGTTCCCCTGACAGTTTCATCACACTGAACCGCTTATGACAATCGGACTACTCCCCCCGACGCTGCCGCCCTTGCCGGTTTCCGGCACTCATTCTGCCGGGAAGGGGCGACGCTCGCAAGGGATGCGGCCTGACGAGGCTTCCTGGGCTTCTTGGGAAGGTGGGCGGCATTGACTGCTCGGCAGCTCACCCATACCTTGGGACAGTGGCGGGGAGCAGGGTTGCCATATTTCGCGGGCACGTTCCCCTGAAGTATTTCATCACAGACCCGCCCAGTGTTCATCGGATAAGCGATAGCTGCTGTCCGGTTCTCTGCATGGCAAACGGGGCGCGGCATACGCCGCGCCCCATTAACTTGCGCACCTCGCCGCCGCATGGCTCAGGCCATGTGGTCCAGCATCTCGCCCCGCACCTCGTAGGCTATGAGGCCCTTGGTCAGGTAGTTGTACACCTCTTTGATGGCGTTGCGGCCCAGCATGTGGCGGCCGTTCACCGTATGCCCGCCCGCAATGTGCGGCGTGAGCACTACGTTGGGCAGCTTGCGGAAGGGGTGCTCCGCGCAGGGCGGCTCCGGGCGCGTCACGTCTATGCACGCCATGAAGCGGCCTGTCTCAAGCTCTTTGGCCAGCGCTTCCTCGTCTATCAGCAGGCCGCGGGCCGTATTAACGAGCAGCGCGCCGTCCTTTATCAGCGGTATGTTGCGGGCGTTGAGTATATGCTCGCAGTCGGGATTGGCCGGGGCATGCAGCGTGAGCACGTCGCTGGTGGCTATCAGCTCGTCCAGCTCCATCTGCTCCACGCCCAGCATCTCCGCCTCAAGCGGCGACAGGTACGGATCCCACACGCGCAGGTGGCATTTGAACGGGCGCAGTATCTTGATAACCTCCTTGCCCACGTTGGAGGCGCCCACTATGCCCACCTCCAGCTCGTCCAGGCGCTTGGTGGTAAAGGCGCCGCTCTCGCCGCCCTTCCATTCGCCGCGCGCCGTCATGTCGTTAAAGCCCCAAAGCTGCTTGAGCGAGGTCAGTATCAACGCCAGCGTCGTCTGCGCCACGTCCTCGGCGATGACTGGCGCGTTGCTGGAGATGTGCCTGCCGCTGGTCCAGAAGCCCGGCCCCACGAGGTTGCGCACCGCACCGGCGGCGTGCATCACGAACCTGAGCTCCGGGAACCCGGCCAGCATCTCGTCGGTAAGCGTGGGCGTGCGCCAGCAGGTTATGCAGGCCTGCGCGCCCGGCAGGGTCGCCTCGATAAACTCCGGCGTTATCTTTTCGGGCAGCTCCTCAATGGGGTTGGTGTCGGCAAACGAATGCAGGAACTCCAGGTCGCCCTTGCGGAATATGCTGGCGGCCAGGCTGCTTTCGACGAGTATTGCCACTTTGAATCTATTGCTCATGTGTATTCCTTCCTGCACAGCGCATAATGGAGCGGCCCGCGCGCGCTGATATGCGGGCGCGGGCCGTCAAGTCAAGTGTTACTTGGTGGCGAGGTACTCCTGATAGGCCGCGTTCTTGGCATCCAGTATGATGCCCAGGCCCATGTCGTTCATCTCCTGCACGTACTGGTCATACTCGTCCAGGCTGCGGGTGCCGGTCACGAAGGCGGCCAGCATCTCGGTGCGGTACGCGTCTACCAGCGCGGTGGCGTCGGCGACCTGATCGGCTACGTCGTCAGCATACAGCAGCGAGGGCACGATAGTCGATTCGTCGATGATGTAGGGGTGGAGGTTCTGCTCGCACTCATAGTACTTCATGACCTCGTTGTAGCTGCCCAGCTTGGCAACCTCCTCCTTGAGGGAGAAGTCGCCGTCCAGGTACTGATGTATCAGGTCGACGCCCTCGGCCTCCTGAGACATGCGGAAGTCAACGTAGCGGTTGGTTATGTTGCTCTGATCCCAGGAGCAGTTGGTCTCCTGCGTGCCGTAGGCAACCAGCTCGCGGAACAGCGCGGGCTGACCGTTGAAGCCCAGCGCGCCCTCGTTGGGGTCGTCCCAGGATACGCCCTTGGGCCCGATGTAGGTGGTGTAGCCGAAGTACTCGTCCAGCAGCAGGTCGCCCAGGCGGGTGGCGTACTCAACGTTTTCGCAGCTGTCGGTCACGAACCAGCCGTTGCTCACGCTGCCCCAGTCGCCGGAATAGACCGCGTAGCGCGCTCCGGTCGGGCCCTCAACGGGCGAGAGCAGGCCGTATTCATACCAGCGCAGAGTGCTGCCGGCCTTGGCCACGCCGTCCTCGGGGCCCCAGCCAACGATAACACCCAGGCGAGCGCCGTTGGGATCCTCACCCACAGTGCGCAGATCCTCGGTGGCTACCGAGAAGCAGTCCTCCAGTATCAGGCCCTCGCTGTACAGCTTGTTGGCGTACTCCAGGGTCTGCTTGTACTCCTCGTTCACAAACAGCGCGCTGATGGTGCCATCGGCCTCTACGCGGTAGTGATCGGAGGTGTAGGGCTGGAAGAAGTTGCTTATCCAGATAATGAAGCGGTTGTTGTTGTCCTTGGGGAAGGCCAGCGGCACTTCGTCGGTGGCGTCGCCGTTGCCGTTCACGTCGGTCTCAAGTATCCACTTGAGATAGGCTTCCAGCTCGTCGGTGGTGGTGGGCACGCCCGCCTCATACTTGGCCATCCAGGGCATGTAGTACCACGCGCGGCCGTTGCCGTGCAGGCAGTGATAGCACTCGTTGATGTCCGGCAGGGAGTAGATGCCGCCGTCGGTGCCGGTGCAGACCAGCTTGGCGGCCGCGTTGGAGGCGAATATCTCGTAGGTGTTGGGCGCCAGCTCAGGGGTGATGTACTCGCTCATGTCCACGAATATGCCCTGGTCGGCGTACATCGCCATCTCGGCACGGCTCAGAGTGGCACGCGCGGAGATGATGTCGGGGTAGTCGCCCGAGTTGAGCAGCAGATTCAGCTTGGTCAGCTTGTCAGCCGCCGGCGCAGCGATGAACTCGAGCTTGATGCCGGTAGCGTCGGTGATTATCCTGGTGGCCTGGTTCTTTTCGTAGCTGAGGTCCTCGACCGTAGAGGTCAGGGCCTGGAATACGGTGAAGGTGATGTCCTCACCCTCCTGGGCGATGCGCGGGTCGCCCTGTATCTCGATGGTCGCCAGCGCGGGCACGCATGCCATGAGCAGGGCCAGCGCTATCAGCAGGGACAGCATTGAGCGGGTCTTCATCGTATGATCCTCCTTTGATTTATAGTCATCCGCATACTGTGCGGACAAACTTCAGCCCTTCACGGAACCTATCATTACGCCCTTTACGAAGTACTTCTGCACGAATGGATACAGTATCAGCACGGGCAGCGAGCCCACCACTATGACCGAATACTTGAGCAGCTCCATGGCGTTGCTCAGCTCCTCCAGCTTGGCGTCGCCCAGCTGTGCCATCACGTCGGCGGGCATGTTGGCCAGTATCAGTATGTCGCGCAGCACCAGCTGCAGCGTGTACTTGCTGGAATCCGAGAGGTACAGCAGCGCGCGCATGTATCCGTTCCAGTGGCCTATGCCGTGGAAGAGCACCATTACTGCGATGACCGGCTTGGCCAGCGGCAGCGCTATGCGGAAGAAGAAGCCTATGTCGGTGCAGCCGTCTATCTCCGCCGCCTCCAGCAGCTCGTTTGGTATGTTGCTGGAGAAGAAGGTGCGCACTATTATCATGTTGTAGGCCGAAAACGCAAACGGTATTATCAGCGCCCAGCGCGAGTTGAGCATGCCCAGGTTGCGCACCAGGAGGTAATTGGGTATGGTGCCGCCGTTGAAGAACATGGTGAACGTAAAGTACATAACGAACATCATGCGCCCCGGCATGTCCTTGCGCGAGAGCGGATACGCGGTCAGCACCAAGAGTATTATGTTCACCGTGGTGCCGGCCACCATGTAAAGCAGCGAGTTGGCATAGCCCGACATGAGCAGGTTATGGTCGAACACCGCCTTGTAGCCGTCCAGCGTGAATTCGACCGGCCACAGCCATACCTGGTTGGTAACAACGGCATATGCCGACGAAAACGAGCAGGCCACCACGTAAACGAGCGGGTAAAGCACTATCAGCCCCAGCAGCGTGAGCACGGCAAAGTTAGTAATGTGGAACGATCTGTCGCCCCGGATATGGTGCGACTTCTTAAGCGCCCTTTCGTTCATTGCATTCCCCTCCTCCGCGCGTCACCACAGTCCGTTATCCGACACGCGCCGCGATACGAAGTTGGCCAGCATTACCAGCACAAACGATATCACGTTCTGGAACAGGCCCACCGCAGTGGCAAACGAGAAGTCCGGCCGCGACGCCGTCAGGCCCACGCGGTAAACGTACGTCTCTATTACCTCGCTGACCGCCAGATTGGTCGAATTCTGCATGAGGTATATCTTTTCAAAGCCCACGCCCAGCAGCGAGCCCATGCGCAGTATCAGCATTATCGTGACCGTGGGCAGTATGCCGGGCAGGTCGATATGCCATATGCGCTTCCACATCGAGGCGCCGTCTATCGAGGCCGCCTCATGCAGTTGCGGGTCCACCGCGCTCAGCGCCGAAATGTAGATTATCGCGCCGTAGCCGGCCTCCTGCCACACGCCGCTCCAGACGTACACGTGGCGGAAGTAGGCCGAGTTGCCCATGAAGTTGACCGCTTCGCCGCCCAGCATCATAATGAACTTGTTCACTATGCCGCTGCGCAGGTTGAGCAGCTGGCTGAGCAGCGAGACCATTATGACCACCGACAGGAAGTGCGGCGCGTAGCTCACCATCTGGATGAACTTGCGGTACTTGTCAGAGCGCAGGTGCGAAAGCCCTATCGCGAGTATTATGGGTACCGGGAAGCCCGCTATCAGGCTGTACAGGCTGATGGACAGCGTGTTCCACATTATCTGCGTGAACTTCACGTTGCCCAGGAAGCGCTCGAACTGATACAGGCCCACCCACGGGCTGCCCATTATGCCGGCCTTTATGTTGTAGCGCTTGAAGGCTATCGTCACGCCGTACATGGGCACATAGTTGAATATGAACACATATACGACCGGTATCAGCAGCAGCAGATACAGACCCCACCTACGCGCTATGCGCTTGGCCAGCTTCGATTTGTATACCGGCGGCTTTCCCGAGGCACGCGCCGGCTGATAGCCGCTTTCGGGAGCCACGTTGCGCCGGGCCGACCGACGCCTGACAGCGCCTTCGCTGCTCAGATTCTGAGCCATTGTGCCACCTCCTGATAAGTGGATACGCCTTTGCTATTCGCAGTCTATCAGTACATGTATGGTATCCGGCTGTTCGGCGTTGCGCAGGTCAAACGCCTCCTGTATGTGCTCCAGCGGGATTATGCGGTCGATTATCTCCTGGGTGTTTATCAGGCCCTCCTGCGCATAGCGCACTCCGCGGCTGAACAGCGCGCGCATGTCCACATCCCTGCGCGGTTCGGTGGAGTATATCTCTATGCGCTTGCGGTGTACCTTGAAGAAGTCTATGGGCTTGTTGCAGACGCCTATGCACCCGTACATCACCAGCCTTGCGCACATGGCGCAGGCGTCTATCGCGTCCACTATGCCGTCGCCCTCCAGCAGGGCCGGTATCACCACGTCGAAGCCCTCCGGGAAGTCCTTGCCCACTATGTCCATAGTGCGCGCATCGCTGGAGGGCATGCGGTAGGTATGCGTCGCTCCGAACTTGCGCGCCAACGCCAGGTTCTTTTCAAACAGATCCGTTACCACCAGGTTGCGGGGCGAATAGAGCTTTACCGCCTGTGTGAGCGTAAGGCCGCTCACGCCCTGGCCCATTATCAGCACGTTCTTGGTGCTGTCTATCTTGCCCAGCTCGCAGGCGTGCAGCACGCTGGGCAGTATTTCGGTAAGCGACGCCGCCTTCATGGGGTAGCTCCTGGGCAGCACCAGCACGTTGAAGGGCTTGCAGACTATGTACTGCGCATACGCCCCCCACACATACCTGCAAGTGACCATGTCGCCCACGTTGATGCCCTGCACCATGCGGCCCACCTTGGCCACCGTGCCGGCCACCTCATGGCCCAGGCGCGCCGGTATCGATATGAACTCGGGCGCGCGCGTACCGCGGTATGCCTCCAGGTCGGAGCCGCATATGCCCACGTACTTGACCCTGACCAGTATCTCGTCCTCGGCCGGCTCCGGTATATGCGCAAGCCTCATTTCCATCTTATAGGGCTCCACCATCACCGCCACGCGCTGGCAATGGCCGTCATCCCTGTCCAGATATTCAAACTGAGACATCTCCATTTTTGTTGCCATCTGTGCGCCTCCTTTGTGGTAACAGGTATTATACATCTCGCAAGTTAATATATCACACTTTGCTCCCAAATGCAATACTGTTTTTACTTAATCCAACGATTTTGCACTGTTTCTACGGCTTATGCCATGTTTTCATTGACATGTACTCTTTTTGGCTTTATAATGTATTAAGATTGCGGCGAGCAAGTGCGCATTCGCCGCCAGATTACGCACAAGGAGATGTAACAATGAGCGCTACATGGTCTATTTTTACCAAGCCCTGGAAGGACAAGACGGTCGACGAGCTGGGCAGCTTTGTGAGCGGACTCGGATTCAACGGCGTGGAGTTCCCCGTACGCCCCGGCTATCAGGTGGAGCCCGAGAACGCCGAAAAGGGCCTCAAGCAGCTCTCCGACACCCTCGCCGCCTACGGCGTAAAGGTATCCAGCGTCGCCAGCGTCACCGAGGAGCGCGTGTTCGCCGGCTGCCAGGCCGCAGGCTGCCACATACTGCGCATAATGGCGCCCTGCGACCGCAGCAAGGGCTTCTATGCCAGCGTCGATGAGCTGCGCAGCAAGCTGTACGCGTTGCAGCCCCTGTGCGAAAAGTACGGAGTGACCGTGGGCGTGCAGCATCATTACGGCTTCGGCGTTTTCAATACGATGGAGCTGAATTACCTGCTGCGCGATATGGACCCGCGCTATGTGGGCGCGATATGGGACGCCGCGCACTCCGCGCTCTCCGGCGAGATACCCGAGCAGGCGCTGGAGATAATATACGACAAGCTCTGCCTGGTCAACTTCAAGACCGCCTATCAGCGCCGCACCAACGGCCCCGAGGCGGAGCAGGCCGAGTTCCACCCCTACTTCACCACCGGACGCAACGGCCAGGCCTCCTGGAAGGCAGCCGCCGATTACCTCAAGGCGCGCGGCTATGCCGGCGACATCTGCATGCCCGCCGAGTACACCGACGAGGCCAACGTGGAAAAGTACATCGCCGAGGACGTAAAGTACGCCAAGTCGCTGTTTGCCTGAGCCGGATGCGCTTATCCTGTTTTTAGTTAGCAGTTAACTTAAGCGTCATTTCAACCGATATGCGCCGTGATATAATAAAGTACATGTAT
>JBJEUC010000542.1:0-1852 GCA_051883635.1 Candidatus Fimadaptatus sp. | reverse complement strand
TCTAGGCTTTTAGCCTTTGTGCAAACCACCCGTTTGACGGGTGGTTTTGATTTTGGCCCGGCGGATGCTATAATATGACAAATCTCCCGCGTCGGTGGAGCGCGCGGACGTGCGGGGAGCGTATGCCGGGCGGCATTGACATGCCGACGGGAGGGGCGGGATGCACCGTCAGGCTTTCGCAATGCGGAGCTTTACTGAAATGCTGCTCACATCCGGGCACTGAAATCGCAGAAAAGCTGTTTCCATTGAGCAACGGCCTTTCCCGCCGCTCAAGTCGCTGCGCACCGGGCGCGCGCCGATAACCCACGCAGGCGTGTCATCCCTCCGCACTAACCCGAGGCCATATCGACAGTCAGGCAGGCGGGGGAGCAGCCTGCATCGCAAGGCCCCCGCCCCGTCAAGTTCCCAGTGAACACTGCGCACCGGGCGCACGTGCCGCTAACCCACGCAGGCGTGTCATCCCCTCCGCACTAACCCAGGGCCATATCGACAGTCAAGCAGGCGGGGGAGCAGCCTGCATCGCAAGGCTTCCACCTCGCCGGGTTCAGAGTGAACGCTGCCCACCGGGTGCGCGCGCCGCTAACCCACGCAGGCGCGTCACCCCTCCGCACTAACCCGGAACCCTATCGACAGTCTGCCGGGAGCCACGGCTCCCGGGCGAAAGGAGCGATATTGCATGCATTATGATCCCATGGAGCGCCATATCGAGCTGATGCGCCATGCGCCGCGCGCGCTGGCCTATCGGGAGGGCGAGGACTTTGCCGCATGGCAGCGGCGGGCGCGGGCCCGGCTGGAGGAGCTGCTGGGCCTGCCGCTGGAGACGCCCGCGGACGACGCCTTCCGCGTGGAGTGGGAGCGCGACGAGCCGGGCTTCCACGAGATACGCTTTTGCTACGCCAGCGAGCCGCAGGTGGACGTGTGCTGCCATCTGCTGCTGCCCGAGGGCGCGCAGGGCAGGCTGCCGCTGGTCATCTGCCTGCAGGGCCACTCCAAGGGCGCGCATATCTCGCTGGGCCGCCCCCTGTACCCCGGCGATGAGCAGACCATATCGGGCGGCGACCGCGACTTCGCGCGGCAGATAGTGGCGCGCGGTCAGGCGGCGCTGGTCATGGAGCAGCGCGCCTTCGGCGAGCGCGGCGGCACGCCGGAGGGCCCGCAGTGCTACCAGAGCGCCATGTCGGCGCTGCTGCTGGGCCGCACGCTGGTGGGTGAGCGCTGCTGGGACGTGAGCCGCGGCATAGACTGCGTGCTCAAGCACTTCGACGCGATAGACCCCGGGCGCATAGCGCTGGTGGGCCAGTCGGGCGGCGGCACAGTGACCTGCTACGCGGCGGCGCTGGATACCCGCATAGCGGCCGCGATGCCGGCCTCGGCCTTCTGCGGCTATATGGAATCGATAGGCGTGCAGTACCACTGCTCCTGCAACTACGTGCCGGGCATCATGAAGTACTTCGACATGTGCGACCTGGCGGGCATGATAGCGCCCCGGCCGCTGGTGGTGGTAAACGGCGCCAGGGACACCATATTCCCGCTCGAGTCCACCAACCGGCAGTTCGCCGAAGCGCAGCGCCTCTACGCGGCGGCCGGCGCGCCCGGCATGGCGCGCCAGGTGGTGGGCCCCGAGGGCCATCGCTTCTACGCGGCGCTGAGCTGGCCGGTGTTCGACGAGCTGACGGGCTGGCGCTGAGGCGGGACGGCTTTAGACACAAAACTGTGTAAATAATTTGGTCGACTATTGACAAGGGGAGGAACATACTGTAAAATAAGTCCCGTCGTTCGCAATGAACGGGGACCACCCAGAGCTGAGCGCCGAGGGTCAAGACTACACGGACGGGCGGGCCAAGTGCCGAGA
>JBJEUC010000541.1:0-7579 GCA_051883635.1 Candidatus Fimadaptatus sp. | reverse complement strand
GGGCTGGGCATGGAGTCGCCGCACTCCCACTCCATCAGGCTCTCGCGCGCCACACCGGCCCGCTCGGCCAGCTGGCTCGCGCTCAGGTTCTGCTGCCTGCGCAGGCTGCGCAGCGTATCGGAAAAGGATTCGTTCATGGCAATACCTCCCGCGTGTTTTCGTTGTGACATTATTGTGCGCCATGAGCGCGCGAAAGTCAATCGAACGCAGGTTGCAGGGCGATGCGCGCGCAGGTTGCAGGGCGGCAGCGCGCCGCCTGATACGACAACTGCGCGGCAGCGTGTATCAGCTGCCGCGCAGTGGCGGTCGCCCCAATAAGCCCCGGCAGAGCGCGAGAGGGCCCGCAGGCCCTCTCGCGCCTCAATCGGCCCCGGCGGCGTGCACGCCGGGGCCGCAGCAATTTCTTCGGAGGGAGCCTGCCCCCGCCGCATGAATATGTCAGCCCATCTTGTCGGCGATGTCGCGCGCCACGACCACGCCGGTCACGGAGGCCTGCATCAGGCCGCGGGTGATGCCCGCGCCGTCGCCTATGGCGTACAGGCCGCTGAGTGCGGTCTCAAAGTTGTTGCCCACGTTCACCTTGCTGGAATAGAACTTGACCTCCACGCCGTAGAGCAGCGTGTTCTTGGAGTACAGGCCCGGCGCGATGTTGTCGAACGCCTTGAGGGCCTCTATTATCGAGGTCAGGTGCCTGTGCGGCAGCACGAACGAGAGGTCGCCCGGCGTGGCCGTGGTCAGGGTGGGTATGGTGGTGGACTTCTTCAGGCGCGATACGTCGGTGCGGCGGCCCTTGAGCAGGTCGCCCAGACGCTGCACCATTATGCCGCCGCCGGTGAGCATGTTGCTCAGCTGGGCGATGTAGCGGCCGTACTCTATCGGCTGGTTGAAGGGCTGGGTAAAGCGCGTGGACACCAGCATGGCGAAGTTGGTATTGCCGGTGCGCAGGCTCTGGTCGTTGTAGCTGTGGCCGTTCACCACCGCGATGCCACCGTCGTAGTGCTCCTCGGACACCAGTCCGCCCGGGTTCATGCAGAAGGTGCGCACCTTGTTCTCGAAGGTGTCGGAGTAGTAGACCAGCTTGGCCTCGTACAGGTGCTCGGTGAGGTGGTCCATTATCGAATTGGGCACCTCTACGCGCACGCCGATGTCGACCTCGTTGTTGGTGGTCTCGATGCGGTGCTCGTGGGCGACCTTGCTCAGCCAGGCCGCGCCGCCGCGCCCGGGCGCGGCCACGATGTAGGGCGCGCGGGCCTCGTCTCGCTCGCCCTTCTTGTTCAGGAGGGATACGCCCACCACGCGGCCGTTTTCGGTGATTATCTCGTCGGCCGTGGTGTGCTCGCGGAACTCGAACCCGTCGTACTGGCACAGGTGCTTGTACATGTTCTCCAGCACCACCAGCGACAGCTCGGTGCCCATGTGGCGCACGGGGCAGGGGATGAGCTGTATGTTGTAGCGGCTGGCGTCGTACATTATCTCGCCCACCTTGGGGTCGTCCAGACCGTGCACCTTGCCGGTCGCGCCGAACTCGGTGTATATGGAGTCGGCGTAGTGTATGAGCGCGATGGCCTCCTGGCGCGACATGTAGTCAATCAGGTTGCCGCCCACGTCCTCGGACAGCGACAGCTTGCCGTCCGAGAACGCGCCCGCACCGGCCCAGCCGCTCATGATGTTGCAGGGATTGCAGTGTACGCAGCGGCCCAGCTTGCGCGCGGGGCAGGTGCGCTTGTCTATCGAGGTGCCCATGTCGACCATGAGCACGCGGCGTTCGGGCGACTTGCGCAGCAGCTCTATCGCCGTGAATATGCCGGCGGGGCCGGCGCCCACAATGATTACGTCATAGTTCTTCATAAGACTGCTCTCCTCCATGGGTCGTTGTGCCGTGCGCGGTCTGCCGGACGGCATGCTATACAAACCCGAAGCACCTTTGCTCCGGCGTATATTCAATTTCGTTCAATTCGCAGAAGTCTATGCGCTCCTTGCCCACAAAGCGCCGGATGACTCCGCCGTGCGCCGCGACCGCTATGCGGCGGCAGCCCTGGGCAAAGTATTTGTCCAGCACGGGGCGCACGCGCGCCTCGATGTCGCTCATGGGCTCCCAGGGGCGCGTCTCGCCCGCGGGGTATTCGCCCCGGCAGGCCAGAAAGTCGGCGTGCAGCGCCGCCGCCTCGGCCGTCGTAGCGCAGCGGTAGGTCCGGTCGCATACCCACTCGTGCAGGTCGAGCTCCACACGGAGCTCCAGCCCGGTCAGGCGGGAGATTATGGCGGCGGTCTCCAGCGCGCGGGTGTAGGGCGAGGCCAGCATCAGCTCGCAGCCCTCAAGCAGCGGGCTGCGGGCGGCGCGGGCTGCCTGCTCGCGGCCCAGGGGCGTGAGCGGGGCCATGTCGCGGCCCTGCCCGATGAAGCCGCGCGCCTCGCAGGGCGCGTAGTCGGGCTCGCCGTGGCGGATGAACACTATCTGCATTTTAAGCCCTCCCTTCCGCAGGGGCATGAATAGGGCGCGGTCAAAATGCCGGAAGCATTCGCGCCGCGCCCGTTTTTTGCTTTAGAACCTGAGCTTGCCGGCGATGTAGTCGTGCAGCGCCGATATGGCGATGCGCTCCTGCGTCATGCTGTCGCGGTCGCGTATGGTCACGGTCTCGTCTTCCAGCGTGTCAAAGTCCACGGTGATGCAGTAGGGCGTGCCTATCTCGTCCTGACGGCGATAGCGCTTGCCTATGGAGCCGGTCTCGTCGTAGTCCACCATGAAGTCGGCCGACAGCATCTCGTAGACCTCGCGGGCCTTGGCGCCCAGCTTGTTCTTCTGCAGCGGCAGCACGGCGCACTTGAAGGGGGCCAGCGCCGGATGCAGGTGCAGCACGGTGCGCACATCGCCGCCCTCCAGCTCCTGCTCCTCGTAGGCGTCGCAGAGGAAGGCCAGCACCAGGCGCTCCACGCCCACCGAGGGCTCCACGCAGTAGGGTATGAACTTTTCGCCCGTGGCCGAATCGAGGTACTCCAGCGCCTTGCCCGAATGCTCGGAGTGCTGCTTGAGGTCGTAATCGGTGCGGTCGGCCACGCCCCACAGCTCGCCCCAGCCGAAGGGGAACAGGAACTCAAAGTCCGTGGTGGCCTTGGAGTAGAAGGCCAGCTTGTCCTTCTCGTGGTCGCGCAGGCGCAGGTTCTCCTCCTTCATGCCCAGGCTCAGCAGCCAGTTGCGGCAGAAGGAGCGCCAGTACTCGAACCACTCCAGATCCTCGCCGGGCTTGCAGAAGAACTCCAGCTCCATCTGCTCGAACTCGCGCACGCGGAATATGAAGTTGCCGGGGGTGATCTCGTTGCGGAAGGACTTGCCGATCTGGCAGATGCCGGCCGGCAGCTTCTTGCGCGTGGTGCGCATGGCGTTGAGGAAGTTGACGAATATGCCCTGCGCGGTCTCGGGGCGCAGGTATATCTCGGCCGCGGAATCGTCGTTCACGCCCGCGTGGGTCTTGAACATCAGGTTGAACTGGCGTATGCCGGTGAAGTCCTTCTTGCCGCATACCGGGCAGACGATGTCGTGCTCGGCGATGTACTGCTCCAGCTCGGCGTTGGACCAGCCGTCGCCGGTCTCGGCGCCGCCGGTGAAGTCCTCTATCAGCTTGTCGGCGCGGAAGCGGGCCTTGCAGGCCTTGCAGTCCATCAACGGGTCGTTGAAGCCGCCCACATGGCCGGAGGCCACCCATACCTCGCGGTTCATCAGTATCGCGCAGTCCAGACCGGTGTTGTAGGGGCTCTGCTGCACGAACTTGAGCCACCAGGCCTTCTTGACGTTGTTCTTGTACTCCACGCCCAGCGGGCCGAAGTCCCAGGTGTTGGCCAGACCTCCGTATATCTCGGAGCCGGCGAATATGAAGCCGCGATTCTTGCACAGCGCGACCAGCTTGTCCATGGTAAGCTCAGCCATAGTCATATCCCTCCACACAAAAATAATCCGCGCCCCTGACAAAGGGACGAGGATTACCTCGCGGTTCCACCCTTTTTGACGGAATACCGTCCACCTTAATTAGCAGGACTCGGAGCCGCCCTTCAGCCTGCCCGCGCGTCGGCTCGCACCTGCCGCCGACTCTCTTGAGCGCGTAAACCGGCCTACTCCTGCCCGTCATTGCCCTGAATATGTGCCACACAAGGCGCTGATTCTATGATAGCACGCTTTGGGGATTTGTCAAGGGTCAAATCCTGTAAAGCGCGGGGAAAGTACAAAAAGGCGGCGGCGGGGAGCATGTCCTCCCGCCACCGCCTCCCTCAAAAGGGCTGCGCAGTGCGCATAAGGTATGCGTATTCGTGCAGGGGCCGCAAACGGCGCACAACTCCGGTCAGGCTGTGGCCCGCCCGGCCGGAGCTGCCTGAACATCAATAGTGGTCGCCTATGTACTGCGGCCGCCCGGTGAAGAGCGCCTCGGCGGCAGGGCAGGGCGCGTTGATGCGCACGTCGTCGCGATAGGCGGCCTGCCCAAGCGACAGCGAGCCGGTGGCCAGCTGCGCAAAGGCGGTTATGCTCACCTCGATATCGGCGGGGGCGAGCGGGCCCTGCTCGCAGCGCACGCCCTCGGGCGTTATCGTGACCTCGTAGCGGCCGGTGTTCATCGGTATCAGCTCATCGCTGAGCGCCAGCGAGAACGAAAGCGGCGCGGCCTGGGCGGCCAGCTTCAGCGCCGGGCTGAGCGGCTGGCTCTCCAGCAGCAGGCGCACGTTGATAGCGCGCAGCATGTAGCCCTCGGCTATGCCGGAATGTACGTCGTAGGCGTCCGGGCACAGGGCGGCCAGGTTCACGTCGCCCGGCAGCGGTATGCGCAGCTTGCGGTAGTGCGGGAAGAAGGTGGACATGAAGCCCAGCAGCCTGCGCAGCGCGTCGCCGTCAAGATAGGCGGCCTCGCGCGCGTTGGCCACGCGGCCCGCGCTGTCGCTCTCGTCGGGAGTGAACACTATGTACGCGCAGGGTTCCATTTGCTCGCCCGCGCGGCGCAGCAGCAGGTACTTGTACACGCGCTCCTTGTAGGGGTCGCCGCCCATGGTGCGCTTCCACTGGTAGTCCAAGTCGCGGCGCATGGCCAGGTCGTAGCGGCTGGCAAAGCGCTCGTATATGCCGCGCGCGGCCAGGTCGTCGCGCGGGTCGGCTATCATGCGCACCTCGTCGGGCGCGGCGAAGCGGCGCAGCTGCTCCAGCCCCACGGTGGCGGTGTTCTGCCCGCCGAAGGTCTCGTAGCCGAACTTGCGGTAGAACGCGTGCGAGAACGGGTACAGCCCCGAAAGTGCCGCGCCGCGCTCGTACATGCGGGGCAGGAGCGATGTGAATATCTGCCGTATCACGCCCTCGCGGCGGTATTCGGGCAGCGTGGCCACGCCGCCTATGCCCGTGAGTGGCAGCCACTTTTCGCCCACGCGCGTGCGGTAGTCCAGCAGTATCATGCCGCCCATGAGCCGGTCGGTCTTTTCGTCTATCATGCCCCAGCGCTCGCTGTTCAGCATGGTGTCCTCGACGCTGCGGTTCTCCTCGCTGGGCGCGGGCTCGTTGTAGGGATAGGTGAAGGCGATGGAGCTTATGCGCTCCGCCTCCTTGAGCCGGTCGGTGCCTATCTTTTCCAGCCTCATTGCATCCTCCGATTCCGGGCGGAAACCGCCCTGTACTTGTGCGCGGCATGGAGCGCGCGCCGGTGTCACTTGTGGTACTTTTCGCCCGAGAGTATGGTCATCGCGCGGTACACCTGCTCCAGCAGCACCACGCGCATGAGCTGATGGGGAAACGTCATGCGCGAAAACGACAGCTGATAGTCGGCGCGGGCGAGCACCTCGGGGCTGAGCCCCAGCGAGCCGCCTATCACGAACACGGTGCGGCGGCCGTTCATGCGCCACCTGAGGCACATGTCCGAAAGCTCGGGCGAGGACAGCTCGCGCCCCTTTATCGCCAGCGCCACCACGTAGTCGTCGCGCCGTATCTGCCGGAGCAGCTCCTCGCCCTCGCGGCGCACCACCTCGCGCTCGGCGGAGGTGAGCCCGTCGCTGCCGGGCGCGCCCGACTTGTCGGCTATCCTGAGGTCGGGCACCTCGCGCAGCTCAAACGAGCCGTAGCGCGTGAGGCGCTTCAGGTACTCGCGGCAGGCGTCGGTGAAGTAGCGCTCCTTTAAGGAGCCTACGCACAGTATCAGCGCGTTCATGCGGCCGTCCTCCCGTCATTCGCATTCCAGTTCAAATACGCTGCTGGGCACATCCTGCCTGAGCAGCCCCACGTAAACGTCCTCTCCGGGGCGTATGCCCTCGCCGCGCAGCTCCTCGCATACCGCGCGATAGGCCAGCTGAGGGGTGTTGTTGTTTTCGGAAAGGTGGCTCAGCAGTATGATGCGCGTGCCGGAGCGCGCCAGCTGCACCGCCGCGCGCGCGCACGCCATGTTGCTCAGGTGCCCGCGGTTGGAGAGTATGCGGCGCTTGAGCGCGGCCGGATAGGGGCCGCTTAGCAGCATGGCCTCGTCGTGATTGGCCTCCAGCAGCACCAGCTGCGCGCCCTCCACCGCGTGCATCCAGCGGTCGGATACCACGCCTATATCGGTGGCAATCGCTATGGAGGCCGCCCCGGCGTCCAGCCGGTAGCCCAGCGGGTCGGCCGCGTCGTGGGGCGTGTCGAAGGGGGTTATGTCTATGTCGCCGATGTAGAAGTCCTCGCCGCCCCTTATCGCGCGCATGCAGCCCGCGGGTATGCCGCGCTCGCCGCACTTCATGTTTATCGCGCTGAGCGTGGGCGCGCTGGCGTAGACCGGCAGGTCGTGCCTGCGCGCCATGCTGGCGCAGGACTTGATGTGGTCTGAGTGCTCGTGCGTCACCAGTATCGCGCTCAGGTCGCAGGGGGTCACGGGCGCGTCCGAATGCGCGCTCAGCTGCTTTAGCGCCGCGGCGATGCCGCTCATGGTTATGCCGCAGTCTATCAGCAGCCGCGTGTCGCCGCAGTCCACGTATATGCAGTTGCCCTTGGAGCCGCTGGCCAGCGCGCACAGGCGCATGAGCCGCACGGGCCCTGGGGCGGGTATGGGAAGCGTCATGCCATTACTCCTTGTCAGCTCCTGTATGGGGCCCAAAGGCCCGGTCCGGCTTGAATTATATCACACGGCGGCGGCAAATGCAACGCGCATCGTTTGGCGGCGGGGGAGCAAGCCGTTGGCGTCCGCCGGTCTGTCAGGCCCCTTTGCAACAGAGAGCGCGGGAGGGCCAAAGCCCTCCCGCGCTCAGTCTGTCGAAAGCGCTCCATGAGAGCGCTCCATGACCGCGTTTGCCGGGCGCAATATGCAGCGCAGAAGCGGGTCGAGCGCACACAAAAACCTCCGCACGGCGAGCCGTGCGGAGGCCGAACAGCCAGGCAGCCCCCCGGGAGAGCGCGAGAGGGCCGCAGCCCTCTCGCGTTAATTCGTTTCCGCCGGCGTGTACGGCGGAAACGCGGCAATTTCGTAGGTCGGGGAGCTTGCTACCCCGGAGGATATGTAGCAGCAGCGCGCCGCTTTTTCAATAGCAATCATAGTCATCGCGCTCCATGACCGCGTTTGCCGGGCGCAATATGCAGCGCAGAAGCGGGTCGAGC
>JBJEUC010000540.1:0-1863 GCA_051883635.1 Candidatus Fimadaptatus sp. | reverse complement strand
CCTAGGGGGAAATCGCAATCCCCCTGGCCCTCCTTGGCCGCCGGAGGCTGCCACATGGCTGCGCCAACAAGCACCAGCGGCGCAAGGACGCCGCTGCGAAAGCCGCTAAGTAACGGGAAAACGCAGAGCAACACGAGAACCATCTGCCCATGCGGCAGAGCGCCGCATAAGAATGCGTCCCTCAATAGCCCCTGCGGCATGACCACTCCCGGTCATGCCCATCCTCACTTCATCTCATCCATCCGCCCAAACACGATATACCGCGCATTGTCAAACTCATAAGTACACGTGACCAGCGCCAGCACGCGGTCGCCGCGCTCGACGGTCACGTCGCTGTCGAACGTCGATCGCTCCTTCACCCCGCTCCAGTAGGAGTCGAACTCCTCGTCGCTGCCGAAAAAGGGCTGCAGGAAATCGTCCTTGCCGCTCGCTATCACGCCGGCGAACAGCTTAACATCGTAGTCGCCCCACGGCGTGTACAGCGCAAGCGTCGGATGCGCATCGTAATAGCTCTGCCGCTTGTATTCCACAAGCGTTGCCAGCATAGAATCATCCTTCATGTGGTGGCCGTACACCGCGCTCAGCTCGTCCTGAAAGCAGCCGCCGTTGCGGTAGTCCAGGAAGAGGCAGCCCGCCCTGCTCTCCTCGCCACTAAAGGAATGCGTAAGGTAAAAGCTGTTGTCGCCGCACTGCGTTATCGGGTAGTCGATAAGCGTGCCCTCCTGCGCGAGCCAAGCCACGTAATCGCCGTTCAGCTCCCTAAGGCCCGCGTGCTCCATGCTGCTCACGCCCAGCAGCCGCGTCCCGGCAGCGCTTTCCTCCCGGCTCCGCACTACGTCCGCGTCCAGACGCACCGCCACGTCCTCCAGCGGCCCCGCCGCCGCGCCCGCGCAGGCTGTCATCAGGGCCAGCATGAGCGCTGCCCAGCGTCGCCTCATGCGCGCTCACCTCCGTCCGCGCGCACGAGCAGATGCTCGTCCGAGGCCAGACTGCGCTCGCTGCCGCCGTCCTCAAAGCGCCAGCCGTCGCTGAGCCGCACGCGCCCATACACGCCCTCCGGGACCTCCAGGCTCAGGCGCACGCCCTCGCCCTCGCGCCGCCAGATAACGCTCACCCGCCCGGCCACAGTGTCGTACCAGCCACTGGCCCGGCTGAGCTTAAGGACGAAGTGCGGCGCTATCAGCACTTCGGCCGGATCGCGCAGGCGGGGATTGACGTTGATGCCGCACAGGCACTTCATCAGGAAGCCGACTATGCTGCCGAAGAAGTGGTGATTGTGCGAATCCTGCTCCGCGCCCCGGGGCTTGAAGCTCTCGGGCAGGGTGGTCTCGCCCTCGGCCATCCAGCAGCCGAACGACGGGAAGCGCCGCGTGAGCGCGACCTCATAGGCCAGCTCGGCCTCGCCGCCCTCGGCCAGCACCTCGAACATCACGCGCGCGCCCAGTATGCCCACCTTAAGCAGGCCGTCGTTGGCCCGTATCATGTCCACGAGCGCCCTGAGCGCGCGCGGGCGCTCCTCCTCCGTGAACAGCCCGGCGCTGAGCGCCATGGCCTGCGAGGTCTGGCATTCGCCGCGCGCCACCAGCGTACTCGGGTCTATCAGTTCGCGCCGCGCCGCCGTCCAAAGCGCATCGCATATGCGCTCCACATAGCCGGCGCGCTCGTCCATGTGCAGCGCGCGCAGCATCAGCGCGGCCTTGCGGCATATGTCGATGACCGTGAGCGTATCGGTCAGCTGGGTATCGCCCGCCGTATAGGTAACGCTGAGCAGCAGCTCGTCCCGATCCGCCGGGGCAGCCGAAGTGTCTACCATCAGCACCAGCCCGGCGCTTACGGCGGCAGCGATCTGCCGGCCGGCTTCGG
>JBJEUC010000539.1:0-1866 GCA_051883635.1 Candidatus Fimadaptatus sp. | reverse complement strand
CGCCGAGGAGCAGGTGCAGTACATGACCGGCGCCGACCTGGTGATGCAGGAGAAGTGGGCCGACAACTCCTCCTCCATGATGGCCGACGGCACCTCCGCTTCCTCGGGCGATGTGGTCTACATAGAGCCCGACTTCGGCAAGTACCTCTCGCTGGAGGGCGCCGAGAGCGTGACGCGCGTTTACGTGGCCAGGAACGGCACCGTTAGCTCGGGCGGCTCCTCGATAAAGAACGTGCAGATAATGGGCATAAACACAAAGGAGTTCGGCCAGACCGCCTGGTTCAAGCCCTCGCTGCTCACCCACCACTGGTATGAGTACTTAAACGCCATGGCGCAGAACTCCAAGGCGGTGCTGGTGTCCAGCAACTTCCGCGACCTGCAGGGCATGAAGATAGGCGACGTGATAAACTATATGCCCGAAAACGGCTCCTCCACGCGCGGCATAATCTACGGCTTTGTCGATTACTGGCCCTCCTACTCGCCGGTGGTGCTCTCCAAGGGCAGCGACGGCCTTTACAAGGAGACGCCCAACTACCTGGTCGTGGGCAACCTTTCGCAGATACAGGCCACCTGCGGCGTGCTGCCGTACCAGATATGGATGAAGGCAAAGGGCTCGACGCAGTTCATATACGACTACATAGAGGAGAGCCAGCTGCAGCTGCTCAGCTTCAAGGACACCTCGGCGGCGCTGGTGAGCAAGAAGAACGACCCCATATTCCAGGGCACCAACGGCATACTCACGGTGGGCTTCATAGTGGTGCTGCTGCTGTGCACGACGGGCTTTTTGATATACTGGATACTGTCGATACAGTCCCGCTCGCTGCAGTTCGGCATATTCCGCGCGATGGGCATGTCGCTGCGCGAGATACTGGCAATGCTCATAAACGAGCAGATATTCATATCGGGAACGTCGATAGCCACCGGCGCGGCGATAGGCATAGTGGCCTCGCGGCTGTACATACCGCTGATACAGATAGCCTACGCCGCCTCCGACAACGTGCTGCCGCTGAGCATAGTCACCGCGCAGAGCGACTTTGTAAAGCTCTTCAGCGTGATTGGCATAGTGATACTGGTGTGCATGATAATTCTGGGCGTGATAATTTCGCGCATAAAGATTGCTCAGGCCCTGAAGCTGGGCGAGGATTGAGGTGGATGATATGGCAGACATGCTTAAGACCGTGGACGTATCGCGCTGCTTTTCCACACCCGGCGGCCAGTTCTGGGCGCTGAAGGACATCAACGTGACCGCGCCCGCCGGCAAGCTCACGATACTCAAGGGACGCTCCGGCTCGGGCAAGACGACGCTTATGAACATACTGGGCGCGCTGGACAAGCCCACCGGCGGTCAGGTGCTGCTGGAGGGCAAGGACATAGTCAGCCTCGACGAGCGCAAGCGCGGCCTGATACGCCGCCGCAGCATAGGCTACGTATTCCAGTCGGTTGCGCTGATACCGATGATGAGCGCCTACGAAAACGTGGAGTACGCGCTGCGCCTGGCGGGCATGCGCTCCGGCCGCCGCGAGCGCGCCAGCGAGTGCCTGCGCATGGTGGGCCTGGGGCAGCGCATGAACCACATGCCTCAGGAGATGTCGGGCGGCGAGCAGCAGCGCGTGGCCATAGCCCGCGCCATTGCCCACAAGCCCAAGGTGATATTCGCCGACGAGCCCACGGCCGAGCTGGATACCGGCACGGGCCTGCAGGTGGTCAAGATATTCAAGGACCTCTGCGCCGGCGAGGGCATAACGATAGTTATGACCACCCACGATACGGGACTGATGGAGATTGGCGACATGGTATATGAGCTTCAGGATGGTGAGATAGTTGGAAAATAGTGCGAGGAACGAGCCCATCATCATCTGCGAAAAC
>JBJEUC010000538.1:0-1873 GCA_051883635.1 Candidatus Fimadaptatus sp. | reverse complement strand
GAGCTGCTGGAGGCGGAGGGCCACACCGTCGTCGCGCGGGACCGCAAAAACATCCGGTATTACGTACAGGACTACGAGCGGGCACTCGTCGAGCTATGACCGCCCGCGTCCCAAAGCATCACGAGGTGAAACGACATGGAAAGCTACAAGACCCCCTTCGCGCCGGTAGACGCCGGCGCGATGGCCGTCGCGCGCAGCTATATCGACGCGCTGGCCAAGCCCCTGGGCTCGCTGGGCGAGCTGGAGACCATCGTCGAGCGGCTGGCCGGCATATTCGGCCGCATACCCGATGAAATATCGAAAAAGCGCATGCTGATATTCTGCGCCGACAACGGCGTGCACGCGCAGGGGATATCCCCCGTGCCGCAGTCGGTGACGCTGGTGCAGGGCATAAACATAGCCAACGGCATAACCGGCGTGGGGCGGCTGGCCGCCTGCGCGGGCGTGGAGCTGGAGACCTATGACGTGGGCGTAAACGCTCCGGTCGAGGCCTGCGCTCCGCTCATCGACAAAAAGGTCATGCAGGGCACGAATGACTTCACCAGGGGCCCGGCCATAGGCCGCGAAAGCGCCGAGCGCGCCATAGAGGTAGGCCGTCAGGCCGCGCTCAAGGCCGCGCGCGAGGGTGTAAAGGTCATAGGTCTGGGCGAGATGGGCATATGCAACACCTGCACCTCCTCGGCGGTGCTCTCCGCGCTGACCGGAGCCGACGCGGACGTGACCGTAGGGCGCGGCGCGGGGCTGAGCGAGGCGCAGTTCGCGCTCAAGCGCGACGTGGTGCGCCGCGGCATTGCGCTCAACCGCCCCGACCCCGCCGACCCCGTGGACGTGCTGGCCAAGGTGGGCGGGCTGGACATATGCGCGATGGTGGGCGCGTACATAGGCGCGGCGCAGGCGCGCATTGCCGTGGTCGTGGACGGGTTCATAGGCATGGTATCGGCGCTGTGCGCGGTGCGGCTGAATGAAAATGCGCGCGGCTTCATGTTCGGCTCGCACGTATCGGCCGAGCCCGCCTTCCAGCTGGCGGCCCGGGGCGCGGGGCTGGACCCGCGGCTCAACCTGGGCATGCGCCTGGGCGAGGGCAGCGGCTGCCCGATAATGATGCAGATAATGGACGACGCGCTGTTCACGATGAACACCATGGTCTCCTTCAAGCAGGCCGACATCGACGAGAGCGACTACGTGGACATCCGCAAGCAGTCCCCCGCGCAGTGACCGCGCGCGGCCGGCAGGCTGCCGAACGCGGCAGGGCGGCACGAGCCGCCCAGATCCTGCAATATCCGCAAAAAAAGTCAACATACTTGCTGCCGCTAATGCGGACTTAACGCACAGGCGGTATAATATCCCGCGTATGAAAGTATCCCCATAGGCGCACATATGACATGGGAGGGGTTTGCAATGGAAGGCATACGTTTTGACTTCAACCACATGATGAGCGATTTCCTGGGCGAGGGCAAGGGCATTTCCCGCGACATGCTCACCGCGCTGGAGGGCCGCGCCGCCGATGCGGTAAAGGCCTTCAACGGCCGTCACGGCGACGTGAAGGCCATGGTCGGCTGGGTCGACCTGCCCGAGAATCAGGCCGAGACCGTCGACTCCATAATCAAGGAAGCCGCCGAGATCCGCCAGAACTTTGAATACTTCGTGGTGCTGGGCATAGGCGGCAGCGCGCTGGGCCCGATAGCGATACAGCAGGCGCTCAACCACCTGCGCTACAACGAGCTGCCCGACGGCAAGCGTCCCGGCCCGCGCTTCTACGTAGAGGACAACATCGACCCCGAGCGCATGGCCGCGCTGCTGGACGTCATCGACGTGAAAAAGACCTGCTTCAACGTCATCACCAAGTCCGGCGGCACCGCCGAGACCATGAGCC
>JBJEUC010000537.1:0-7624 GCA_051883635.1 Candidatus Fimadaptatus sp. | reverse complement strand
GCGGCCACGGCCTTCAGCTCGTTCTCCCTGCGCTCCTGGGCCTGATGTATCTCGGTTATGTCCCTGCCCAGTATGTTGGCTATGGGGTTGCCGCTCTCGTCCACGCCCATGAAGGCGTTTACCTCGAACCAGCCTATGCCGTTTTCGGAGCGGGCGGCGTACTCTATCTGGCCGATATGGCCGCTGAGGTTCTGCTGCCGCCGCAGCGCCGCAAGCGAAAACCGGCGGTTCATCTCGTCCACGTATTCGGGCAGCGCCTTTTCCAGCAGGTAGCCGCAGGCCTGCTCGTAATCGTCCGTGCGGGAGAAGTGCCGTATGAACTCCTCCATGCCGGTGCCCAGTATCAGGCTGTACTTGCCGGTGGTCAGGTTCACGGTGGCGTTGTAGCTGTACAGGGTCTTTGTTATGTCCGAAAGTATCTGGTCCTTGGCGGCCGAGGCCTTCAGCTCGCGCTCCTTTGCCTCCTGCTGCTCATGGGCCTCGGTGATGTCGCGGCCCAGTATGTTGGCCACCGGCACGCCGTCCTCGTTGGTGCCCATGAACAGGTTGACCTCGTGCCATTCGTCCGCGTCCCCGGTGACGAACCGGCAGGACAGGGCTCCGGCAAAGCCCGATACCTTCGTCTTTTCCTGAAGGGCCTGCACGCCTATGAGCGCGCTGAGCTTCTCCCGGTCCTCGGGGGCGATGTTCTTCATCAGTCTGGCGCTCAGCAATATGTAGTCGTCGCTGCACTGCATGGCCCTGAGCACGCCGTTCATGCCGGTACCGGTGATGAGCGAGTACCGCCAGGTCTCCAGATTCACCGTAAGGTTATAGCTGTACAGCATCTTGGTCACGCCGGAGAGCAGCTGGTCGCGGGCCACAGCGGCCTTCTGCTGGTTCTCGCGCTGCTCCTGGCGCTTGTGCGCCTCGGTGATGTCTCGGCCCAGTATGTTGGCTATGGGCTCGCCTATCTCGTCGGTGCTGATGAACACGTTTATCTCGTGCCATTCCTCGCCGTAGTCGGTTATCGCGCCGTATTCCAGATTGCCTATGAAGCCGTTGGCGTTGGTGCGGGCGCGCAGGGCCTCCAGGCTGGCCAGCGCCGCAAACTGGGCCACATTCTCCGGGTCCAGATAGGCTATCTTCTGATTGTAGGCCGTCTCGTAATCGTCGGTAGACCGGAATATGTCCATGAACTTGGTCATGCCCGTGCCGATTATCATGCTGTACTTGCCGGTGCGCAGGTTGAGCGTAAGGTTGTAGCTGTACAGCATCTTGGTCAGCTCGGACAGTATCTGGTTCTTCGCTGCGGCGGCCCGCAGCTCGTTTTCGCTCTTCTCCTGAGCGTTGTGCGCCTCGGTGATGTCGCGGCCCAGTATGTTGGCCACGCGCCGGCCGTCGTCCTCGGTGTCGATGAACACGTTGACCTCGTGCCATTCGTATTCCTCGTCCCCGGGATATAGCACCGGGTACTCCAGCGCTCCCCGGAAGCCGTTCTCGCGGGGGTCATTCCGGGCGGACTCAAAGTCCAGCAGCTCCCGGAAGCGCCCGACATAGGCGGGGTGGATTATGCTGTTATGGAACCGGCTCAGCTCCGCCTGATGGTTGTACTTTTTGTACTCGGCCACGGTCCGCTCCATGCCCGTGCCGGTTATCAGCGAATAGGTGTCCGTCTCCAGGTCGATGGTCAGGTTGTAGCTGTACATTATCTGGGTTATCTGGGACAGCACTCTGTCCTGCCGTGCGGGCGCCTTTTCCAGCTCATTGCTGGTCTTCCAGATGGAGTAGTTCTTCTCTATGAAGAAGTTGAGCATCTCCCTGAGCAGCTCGTAGGAGCCCTCCATCTCGGTAGCGGTCTTTCTGTGCACGCGGGAAAGCACGTCCCGCACCATGTCCTCGGGTATGCCCAGCCGCGCGGTCCTGCTTATGACCTCCTCCTCGCTCTGGTCGTCTGAAAGCGCCTGACCGGCCAGCACTCTGCCCAGCACCCGCCCGTCGGGCAATACTATCGGTATGGAGAAATCGCAAAAGCCGACAGGGCATACATATATGCCCTCCCTGTCCGATCTCCAGGTGGACTCGCAAAGGCCCATGCCGCCGTCGCTTGCATGGACCATCCGGCAGAACTCCGTCATGCCGAAGGAGTCCGACGTCCGATTGCCCTGCGTGTCCACTATCACGGCGTACATGCCGCTGCTCCTGGACCAGTTATCGATGAGCTTGTACAGCTGGTCCATGTCGCAGAATTCCTGCAGGCCCAGGCCTGAGTTCCTGCTCTCCTCGATCTCATCCATACGGTCGGGCACCTTTCAACCGCTCCTTTCAGATATATCCGGGCATACCGCCCGCGCCGCCCGCTTCCCCCGGGCGCGCGGGCGCATCGCATATGCGTTCGTCCGCTCCTGTGTGCAGCGCCGTTAGCCGCGCCGGTCCAGGTTTCTCGATATGGTCTTTATTACCTCGTCCATCACTATCGGCTTTGCGATATGGCCGTTCATGCCCGCGTTCAGCGACGCCTGAACGTCCTCCGCAAAGGCGTTGGCCGTCATGGCGATTATGGGGATCCGGCGCGCGTCCGGGCGGTTCGGCAGGGCACGTATGGCCGCCGTGGCCTCGTAGCCGTTCATGCCGGGCATCATTATGTCCATCAGTATCACGTCGAACGTGCCCGGCGGGTTCTGCGCAAACAGCTCCACCGCCTCCCCGCCGTCGGCGGCCCGGGTCACGCTCATGCCATCTTCCTCCAGCTGCACCATGGCTATCTCCGCGTTCAGGTCGTTGTCCTCCGTCAGCAGCACCTTGACCCCCGCCATGTCCGAATGCGCGGCGGGGCTGTCGGAATGGGGCACCCGGCTGGCGTCGATAAGCTCCATGGGCAGTTCAACGGTGAAGGTAGAGCCCTCGCCCTTGCGGCTCTCCACCGCGATCGTGCCGCCCATCATGTCCACGTACCGCTTTGTGATGGTCATGCCCAAGCCGGTGCCCTTGTACTGGGTGCGCGCGCCGGACTCCTCCTGGGAAAACTCGTCGAATATCCGGGTCATGAACTCCTCGCTCATGCCCACGCCGGTGTCGGAGACCCGATAGCGGACGACGATGTGCCTCTCGTCCGCGCCGGGGCGGTAGCTCGTCTCGAAGGTTATGGTTCCCCCGTCGTTTGTGAACTTCACCGCGTTGCTCAGTATGTTCACCAGCACCTCCCGGATGCGTATCGCGTCGGCGAGCACATAGGGATGCTCGGGCCTTGACCTGTGTACCCTAAAGTCCAGGTCGCGGTCGGTGAGGAAGCCGTAGGTGATGTCCAGCACCCCGTCTATCACGGTGGTGATGTCCAGCGGCACGGGCGTGTAGCTGGTCTTGCCGCTTTCGATGCGGCTGATGTCCAGCACGTCGTTTATCAGCGTCAAAAGATGCTCGCTGCTCTCGCTTATCTTGCCCAGGCAGTCCCGCACCTCCGGCGCGATGTCCTGCTTAAGCGCGATGTTCGTAAAGCCTATTATGGCGTTCATGGGCGTGCGGATGTCGTGGGACATGTTGTTCAGGAACGTCGTCTTGGCGCGGCTCGCGCGCTCCGCCTGCGCCAGCGCGTCCATCAGCGCGCGCTGCCGCTCCTGCTCGGCGCGGATGGCCTCGTCCACCACCGCAAAGCCGACCACGACGTGCCGGAAGTTCTCCTCGGCCTCCACCCGGGCGATGCGCAGCTGCACGTAGAGCTCTCTGCCCTCCCGGATGATGCGGTACAGGTGGGTCAGTATCTCGTTGTCCTTGAGCGTACTGCGCAGGAACTCCGGGTCGGCAAAGCGCAGCAGCTCCTCCGCCTGCTCCGGGGTCGAGGAGCAGCGGATGTAGCTTTCAAAGACCTTGCTGAAGGAATAGGTGCGGTTAAGCTCAAGCCCGTACACGTCAAACGACACGTCCGAGAGCCGAATCGGCACGCCCGTGTCCTCCTCCAGGTCGACGTAGTACACCGAGGAATACTCCTTGCTCAGTATCTGCAGCACGGAGGCCTGCCGGCTGGCCGCCTTTTCCTCCTTGAGCAGCCTTTCCTGCAGCTTCAGCTTTTCCTCGCTGACCCTGGCCTCCTGGCGCAGCAGCTCCTCCTCCTTCTCCCGCGCGAACCTTTCCGACTGATTCCTGCGCACCTGCCGTATCGCCATGAGCGACGCGGCCAGCATTACCAGTATCACCACGCACAGCTGTATGCGGCTGCCCCGCAGCGTCTTGTTGCTCGATTCCAGTATCTGCGTGCTTATCGCGTTCTTGCGCAGTCTGACCGAGACCATCCAATCCGTGCCGGGCACGGGCTTGTAGTACAGGTACGTGCTGCCCTCCTTGGCGGTGTAATAGGCATACCCCTCCACGTGATCGTTCCAGTCGGCTATCAGCTGCTCGCAGGAATACTCGCCCGAGAAGCTGCAATCGTTCTTCCACACGTCGAATATGCTGCTGCCGTCCGCGTAGCGCCCCTCCGTCTCGACTATGCAGGTGCCGTCGTCGCCGTCGAACATGCGGCAGAGCACCTGATTGTTCTCGCCCTGTATCTGCTGCGCGGTGACTATCTTGTCCACGTCCACGCCGGTGATGCAGCTGACCATGTGGGTATCTCCGACGAAGAGGTCCTCGGCGGGCATGGCGATCAGCACCATGGCCCTGGAGCGGCTGCTGTGGGCGGTGTACAGGCGGGTATCGTCTATCGGCTCGGACAAAAAGCCGAACCGCGATATGCCCGAGAAGGTGTTCTCCGACGTATAGACCATTCCGGCCTCGTCCACTACGGCGAACATGTCCAGCCCGTTGAGGTTCTGCACCAATGCCAGAAAGGCGCGCAGGGCCTCCTGCGTCTGCAGGTCCGCGCGGCGCATCTCCTCCAGGGCGCGCTGCAGCTGCCCGACGTTTCTATCCAGCTCGGCACTTATCTCGTATATGTTCCGGTCGGCTATCTCCTCCAGGTAGAACTTGCCCAGGGATATCGTCGTTTCGTCCGCGGCCCTGCGGGCCGTGCTGCCGAATATGAGGGTGGAGGCAATGATGATGAGCGCGGCAATGACGACCATGCTGAGCATGCCCAGATAGGACGAAAGGTTATCCTTCAGCTTCCTGTATTCCGGACGCATCATTCTTCCTCCTTGCGCAGGGTCATTCTCCCGCCGCTTCAGCCGCCTCGTCGATAACGCTCTGCAGGCCCTGCTGCTTGAGCCCGCTTAGGCGCTCAAAGAACTCATCGACAGATATCTCGCCCTTTATCGCCCTGTCGCGCAGCCTGCATACGCCCTCGGTTATCAGCGCATTGCGGTACTGGGTGTATGCAGGCGTCTCGTAGGTCTTGGGCAGCGCGTAGAAGTAGCCGTTGTTCACCACGCTTATGCCCCTATAGAACTCCTCGGTCATGTCGTCCATCTCATCCATGGCGCGGCCCTCGAACAGGCACTGCATGAACGCGCTCTCCTGCAGCAGCCCCGCAAGGCTGGATATGTTGCACCCTGCGGCGCGGTAATCCGTAAAGCCGTTTGCGGTCATTTCGCTCACCATGACCGGCTCGCCGTCCACCAGCTCGTAGCTTATGCCCGGCAGGCCGTAGCTGTACAGATAGGAGCCCTCCTCCGAGTAGTACCAGTTGAAGAAGCGTATTATGTCCTCGACGCTGCCCCGCTTTGCCGCCGCGGTGGATATGCACCACATGGGCATTACCATGAGCCGCTCCGGAGTCATCTGCGTCCCGTCCGGCCCGGCGATGGGGGCGACCGCTTCCCACAGGGCGTGCTCCACCCCGGCTTCGCGCAGCGTCTGGGAGGAGGTGCGGCAGCGCTCCGCCCAGTTGAACACCGTGCCCAGGCGGTTTTCGTCCATGGCCGCGTCCATGTTCTGAGCGTACATGGCGTCAAATTCGCTGTATATCAGCCCCTCGGCATACAGCTCCTGCATCGCCAGGAGGAACTCCGGATACCTGGGATGCTCATACACCATGGTATATGTGCCGTCGTCCAGCCGGCAGAACTGGGTGTCGCCGGAGGTCCGGATGCCGAACGCGTTGAGCAGGGGGATAAAGCAGCGCTCCCCGTCCGCGCCGTATTGCGAGGCGAAGGGTATCTCGTCGCCCGGGTCCCCGTTGCCGTTCAGGTCATTGTCGCGTATGGCCCGCCAGAGGGCCACCCACTCGTCCCATGTCGCGGGCTCCGCAAGTCCCAACGCGTCCAGCCAGTCCTTGCGTATCATCATGGTCTGGGCGCCGGGCACGTTTATCACGCTGGGTATCGTGTAGATATGGCCGTCCGCCTGCCGCCAGTAGCTCATCCGCTCCTCGCCCACGGCCGCCACTATGTTGGGCATGAGGTGCAGGTAGTCGTCCAGCGGTATCACCGCGCCGTCGTCCGCCAGGTCCATCACGCCGAAGTCCGAGGCGTTCAGTATGTCCGGCATCTCGTCCATGCTGGTGAGCAGCATTATCGAAAGGCTGGTGATGTAGTTCTCCTTGTCCTCCCAGAATATGTCCAGGTTCACGCCGGTCAGCTTTTCGATGGCCGGCCAGAAGTAGTTGTCGTTCCTGCGCGTCACATCGCCGGAGAAGTTCACGCCCATGCCGGTGATGGTCAGGCCGTCCTCGAAGTACAGCTGCCCGCTCCTCTCCAGCTCATCCACGCCCGCCAGCAGCCGTTCCTTGATGGTCGGCTCCTGCCCGGCGCTCGCGCAGGCGCCCAGCAGCATACAGGCCGCAAGTATCAGGCAAACCATCCTCTTAATCATGCCGTTCCTCCTCCGTCGCATTCGCAATCGCAAAAGGGCCCTGCACTTGACGGCGCACGGGCCCCCGGGCGGCTCCGAAACGGCCCCGCGCCGCTTCGCGCTCCGCCCTGTCATCGGTTCAGATTCCTCGCAATGGTCTTGACCACCTCGTCCATGACGATGGGCTTGGCGATATGCCCGTTCATGCCCGCATCCAGGCACGCCTGAACGTCCTCGGCAAAGGCGTTGGCCGTCATGGCGATTATCGGTATCCGGCGGGCGTCCGGGCGGGAGTGCAGGGAGCGTATCGCCGCCGTGGCCTCGTAGCCGTCCATCCGGGGCATCATTATGTCCATGAATATCGCGTCGAAGGTATCCGGCGGGTTTTCGGCAAACATGTCTACCGCCTCCCTGCCGTCGGAGGCCCTGGTCACGCGTATGCCTATCTCTTCGAACTGCACTATGGCTATCTCCGCGTTCAGGTCGTTGTCCTCCGCCATCAGTATATTCACGCCCATCAAGTCGGCCTCGGCGGGGTTCACGTCCTGCCGGGGCACCCTGCTCTCGTCGGTCAGCTCCAGCGGCAGCTCGATGGTAAAGGTGGAGCCCACGCCCTTTTTGCTCTCCACGGATATGGTTCCGCCCATCATGTCCACATACCGCTTGGTTATGGCCAGGCCCAGGCCGGAGCCCTTGTACTGCGTGCGCGCGCCGTTGTCCTCCTGCGAGAACTCCTCGAATATGTGCGCCACGAACTCCTCGCTCATGCCCACGCCGGTATCCGCTATGCGGTAGCGCACCGTCATGTGCCCATCGTCCGCGCCCGGGCCGTAGTCGGCCGCGAAGTCTATCGCGCCGCCGTCCTCCGTGAACTTGACCGCGTTGCCCAGTATGTTCACCAGCACCTCGCGTATGCGCACCG
>JBJEUC010000536.1:0-7641 GCA_051883635.1 Candidatus Fimadaptatus sp. | reverse complement strand
TACCGGGCGCGAACGGGGTATAATCGTACAAAGGGCGCGGCGGTAACGCGCGCGCGAAAGGGGTGTCTTATCATGAAGAACGTGAAGTACTTCTACCTGAAAAGCTGTCCATATTGCCGCAAGGCCGACGACTACATTGCGAGTCTGTGCCGCCTCAATCCGGACTATGGCGCCATACCCATAGAGCGCATAGAGGAGAGCGAGCAGCCCGAGGTGGCGGATAAGTACGACTACTACTATGTGCCTACGTTCTATGTGGACGGCGTAAAGCTGCACGAGGGCGCGGCTACGCTGGAAAAGGTAAAGGCTGTGCTGGACGCGGCGCTCAAGTGAGACGGCGCGCAGGCGGGCGCGGCGGCTCCGTGCGGACATGGCTCCGCAGGGCCGCCGCTTTTTTGCGCTGCTTAAGCGGGCGGCGCGGGAGCGCCCGGGCTCTGCACCAACCGGCGCGGATATAAAGGCTGTGCTGGACGCGGCGCTCAAATGAGGCGGCGCGCAGACGGGCGCGGCGGCTCCGTGCGGACATGGCTCCGCAGGGCCGCCGCTTTTTTGCGCCGCCCGGGTGGGCGGCGCGGGAGCGCCCGGGCTCTGCACCAACCGGAGCGGATATGCATAGAGTATATCGGGCCGGAGATATCGGACGGATATAGGCGCCGGATATGCGGCGCGCTCCGGCAGTAAGCTAATTGGAGGAGAGAACATGCTAAGCGCCAGAAATGGATGTGCGGGCGTGACCACGGGAAGCGCTCTGGGCTTTATCGGCACGTCGGGATGCGGCGGCTGCTCAAGGTGCGGCAACTGCGACGAGGGCTGCTCCTGCCGGAGCGGCTGCGAGCGTGAGAGCTGCGAGAGGAACAGCTGCGGCACATGGAATTCCTGCGGCTGCGGCAATAATTGGCGCAGCGGCTGCTGCACGGAGCGCTTCGGCAGCTTCGGGCGCGGCTCGTGCTTCGCGCGCAGCCTGTGCCTGCAGATGCGCACGCTGCTCAACACCCGCGTGCATATAACCACGTTTACCTGCTCGCTGGACGTAGTGCTGCTGGACATCTGCGACGAGTTCATCCGCGTGCTGGACTACACCACCGGCAAGATATTCCTGCTGCGGATAGACTGCATCTGCATGATAGAGCAGCCGATAGTGCCCAACTGCTGCAACAACTGATCGGTACATGACGGACGGCGGGGGAGCGGGCTCCCCCGCCGCTCAGCGCGTGGCCCCGGTCTTTAGCGCGAAGGGCCGGTCGCCTGACATGCTGCGGAATGTCCGTGCGGCGACCGGAGCGGGAATGCGTTTTTCACCGCAAACGTTTGCTACCGAAAATACCGGAAGTGACGTGCGCGCCGTCGCTTCCGATTGAGCAGGCTGTCCTGCGGGACATTTTCATCGGTTCGGGCGTCGGGGGGATTCACCGCCGCTGCCGCCTCTGCGCAGTTTCTGCGGAAGATGCAGGGAAGCGACTTTAATTCCGATAAACTGGCTTCCAGTCGCAAGGCGTCGGCGCGTCCGGCGTAAACGCCTCCGGACGCGGTGAAAGCCCGTCGGTGCTTCGGCTTCCAGAACTCTCACGGGGCTGACAGCCTGGGGCGGCGCGGGCCGCCCGGCTCCTCCGTGCCCGGGAGCGCGGAGGGGCTTTTCTGCGCACTTTGCAGGAGCTGGGCTGGGCCGGAAGCCCATCGGGTCGGCCTGCTCCCGCGCTGACTGACCAGGGTAAAACTTTTGCACACAATGTCAATTTTGCGGCAACAGCTTAACACAACGCCGGACTGCACTGTTGAAAATGTTGGCGATTTGTGCTAGAATTGTCATATTCTTATCCGATGCACACGCGTACATTAAGGCAAATCGCATTTGCATTAGAAATAACCACAAAAAGTTATGCGTGCCATCATGCAATAAGGCATAACAAATGCGATCACGCAAAGGACTTATTACGGACCCGGCCGGGGAAAGGCCGTTCGGGAAAGGGCAAATGACAAGCGACCGCTAAGGGTTTCGCAATACACGGGTTTTCAGAGGTGCGGTATGAACGAATGGGTGAACAATGCGTCCTGTCAGGAAAGGGCGATACAGGACATACTGAATGACTGTCTGCTCGCGCAGGAGGGGCGGATTGAGCAGACGGTCGCAAGCGTTCTTGCGGAGCTGGGCAGGCATTACAGTGCGGACAGAGCCTATATATTCGAGGCGGAGGGCGAGACCGGCCATATGGGCAGCGTATATGAGTGGCGCGGCGAGGGCGTCGCTTCCTGCGCGGACAGCCTTAAGCACATGTTGCCGGATGAGCGCAGGCAGTGGCTCAAGCGGCTGGAGCGGCAGGACGGCCCCTTCCTCTTCGATGCGTCATCGGCCGATGCCGGGCACATGCCCCTGCTCCCGGGCACGGGCAGGGTGCTGGCCGCGCCGGTGCGGGCGCGCGGGAGGATACGGGGCTTTCTGGGCGTGGACAACCCGCGGCGCAATGCAGGGGACACGCTGCTTTTGTCGGTGGCGGCCTCCGCCTGCTGCCGCGAGATATCGACCCGGCGCAGAGAGAACGCCCGGCTGGAACAGACCGAGCGGGAGATGACGGACAGGGTCAACCGGGGGCTGGCGGACCAGAAGCGGCTGCACGAGACCAACGAGAACCTGACCACGCTCCTGGCGCAGGAGAAGCAATATACGGCCATAATCGGCGCGATAAGCAATGTGTACTCCGGGCTCTACTACATCGACCTGGACAGGAACACGTTCCAGGAGCTGATATCGCTCGACCGGATCCATCATACGCTGGGCGAAAAGGGCAACGCCCGGGAGGCGCTCCGGCACATGACGCGCGAGCTGGCGGGCGACGCGTATCAGGCGCTGATGCTGAAGTTCACGGACTTCGATACCATCGGCGAGCGGCTGGGCGACAAGCCGATAATCATACAGGAATACGCGGCGCGCAGCGGCGGCTGGACGCGCTGCTCCTTCATACCGGTCGAGCGGGACGCGGACGGCAGGAACCGCACCGTCATGTGCATGCTGCGCTCCGTCACGGCGGAGAAGGAAGTGGAATCCCAGGGCAACCTGATACAGGCGCTTGCGATACCCTATGAAAACATATATACGGTCAATGCCGACACCCGCGAGGCCATATGCTACCGCATGGGCCAGACCATGACCGAGCGCTATGGCCGCAGGTTCGCCGCCGGCAACTACGAATACAACATACAGACCTATGTCGCAAACGACGTGCTGGCGGACGACCGGCAGCTGTTTGACCAGGTGATAACCGTGGACGGCGTGAATGCGCTGCTGGCGGACAGAAAGGCATACTACTTCAACTACCGCACGCTGCGGGATGGCGTGACGCAGTACTTCCAGTGCCAGCTCGTCAAGCCGAATCCGGACAGGAACGAGTTCGTTATCGGCTTCAAGAACATAAACGAGGAGAAGAACATCGAGCTGGCCGCCCAGAGAAGGGTCGAGGAGGCGCTGGCGGCGGTGGAGAAGGCCAACGCCGTACTCAAGGACGAGATGGAGATCGCCGGTACGCTCAGCAGGGATTATCCGGACGTGGTGCTGGTCGACCTGGACGAAGAGACGGCGGTGACCATCAAGCGCAGGGGCAGCATAATCGCCGAGGACCAGCGGGTCGTGCGGCGCTCCTATCGCGCTACCTGGGATTACTATATACACAAGTACGTGCTGGAGGAGGACAGGGCCGCCCTCTACGACGCGATATCGGTGGAGAGCGTGAGGCGCGCGCTCGAGAAGGGCGACGAGTATTCGTGCAGCTATCGCGTGGTGGCTGACGAGACCGGCGTTCACCACTATCAGGCCTCGTTTTTCCGCTTCTATTCGCGGCACGAGGCGGAAAGCCAGCTGATACTGGGCTTCCGCTGCGTGGACGCCATCGTGGAGGAGGAGCGCAAGAACCGGACGATACAGGAGGAGCAGCTGCGCGTGATAGGCGCGCTCAGCCAGGAATACAGCAGCCTGTTCAAGATAGACGCCCGCACCCGGCGCATGACGCTCTACCGCACGGACGGCAAAGCCTTCGAACCGGAAACGCTGAACCGGCTGCTGGCCCTGGGCGACTATGAGCTGATACTGTCGAAGTACATCGACGCATTTGTGGTGCCGGAGGACCGCGAGCGGATACGGGAGTCCATAGGCTTTGACGTGCTTATGGACAGGATACCGGAGGTGGGCCTGTACAAGCTCGGGTACAGGCGGATAATGAAGGGCGCCGTCGCCTACTTCGAGATGAACATGGTTAAGACCGTCGACCCGAGCGGAACGGTCACGTTCATACTGGGCCTGCGCGATGTGGACGAGGAGGCGCGCCGTCAGCTGAAGCAGACCTACGAGATGGAGGTGCAGCGCGATATCATCGACGGCCTGGGCTCGGAATACTACTCCGTGCTGCTGCTGGACCCGGAGAAGGACACCGTCGCCTTCTTCCGCGCGACGAAGGAGCACGATGCCTCCACGCGGGAGCTGCTGCTGAGAAATCAGAACCGCTGGTCGGAGATAATGCGCAGCTACGCGGCGGAGCAGGTCTGCGAGCGCAGCCGCGCCGAGTATCTGGAGAAGCTGTCGCCCGAGTACATCCGCGCCCGGGACGAGGACTACTCGGTCAACATCGAGGTGACGACCGAGGGCGAGATACACTATCTGCAGCTGCGGGTGGCGTATGTCCACGAGGCGGGCGGCAACCGCCTGGTGGTCATCGGAACGCGCAACGTGGACGACCTGATAGTGAAGGAGCGCCAGCAGGAGATGGCGCTCAAGGCCGCGTTTGACGCGGCGGAGGCGGCCAGCCGGGCCAAGACCGACTTCCTCTCCCACATGTCCCACGATATCCGCACGCCCATGAACGGCATTATCGGCATGACCGCCATCGCCGCGGCCCATATCGACGACCGGGAGCGGGTGCAGGACTGCCTGAAAAAGATCACCCAGGCGAGCAAGCACCTGCTGAGCCTGATAAACGAAGTTCTGGACATGAGCAAGATAGAGTCGGGCAAGGTCGACCTTATGGAGGAGGAGTTCAACCTTTCGGAGCTAATCGACAACCTGATAACCATGACCGGCCCCCAGGTGGCGGAGCATGGCCACGAGCTCTCGGTGAACATCTCCGGCGTGGTGCATGAGGCGGTGGTGGGCGACAGCCTGCGCATACAGAAGGTGCTCACAAACCTCATGGGCAACGCAGTGAAGTACACGCCGGACGGCGGCAGGATCATGATATCCATCACGGAAAAGCCGTCCCTCCACCCGAAGGTCGGGTGCTTTGAGGTGGTGTTCGAGGACAACGGCATAGGCATGAGCGAGGAGTTCCAGCAGCAGATATTCGAGCCTTTCACGCGCTCCAGCGACGACGAGCATGTCAACCGGGTGCAGGGCACGGGCCTGGGCATGGCGATAAGCCGGAACATCGTCCGCATGATGGGCGGCGATATCAAGGTCGAGAGCAAACTCGGCGAGGGCTCGCGCTTTACGGTGACGATGTACCTGAAGCTGCAGGACGCCGAGGTAGCGCATTACGAGCAGTTCGTCGACCTGGACGTGCTGGTGACGGACGACGACGATATCAGCCTCGAATCGTGCTGCATGATGCTCAACGACCTCGGCATGAGGGCGGAGGGGGTCTCATCCGGCGCAGAGACGGTCGAAAGGGTCGTGGCCCGGCACAGCATGGGCAGGGAGTACTTCGCCTGCATAATCGACTGGAAGATGCCCGACATGGACGGCATTGCCACCACGCGGGCCATCAGGCAGGCCGTGGGCAAGGACGTGCCCATCATCATAATATCGGCCTACGACTGGTCGGACATAGAGCAGGAGGCCCGCGAGGCCGGCGCGAATGCCTTCATAAGCAAGCCGCTGTTCCGCTCCCGGCTGGTGAACATATTCAGCTCGCTCGTGGAGCGCAATGAACCCGGGGCGCAGGAAACGCCGTTTGCGCAGCTGGAGACGGTGGACCTGGCGGGCGGACGCGTGCTCCTGGCGGAGGACAATGAGCTGAACGCCGAGATAGCCGCGGAGATACTGGAGATGACCGGCCTGAGCGTGGAGCGCGTGGCGGACGGCATAGAGGCCGTGGAGCGCATGGCCGGGTGCGAGGACGGCTATTTCGACATGGTATTCATGGACATACAGATGCCCAGGATGAACGGCTATGACGCCACCCGGGCGATACGCGCCATGGACAGGAGCTACTGCCGCAGCGTACCGATAATCGCCATGACCGCCAACGCCTTTGCGGAGGACGTGCATGCGGCCAGGGAGGCGGGCATGAACGAGCATATCGCCAAGCCGCTGGACATGAACGCGCTGGCGCGGATACTTAAGAGGTGGGTGCTGTAAACCGATCGCGCGGGCGGGCGTGGGAGCCTGCCCCGCCCGCCATAATATATATTGATATTTCTGATAGATTGACAGTATCATGTCAAGAGGATATAATTAGTAAAAAGCAGGTTTAGGTGCAGGTCAACCGGCAAGTAATGAATCTGCAGAGCGGTAAGCGCACCTTGCTTTCGGCAGGGTGCTTTTCATTTACAGGGGCGGCGCAATGGGCGCTTGACGCCCTGCAGTCAAGCGGTGGGCGGCCTGATGTTCGGGCCGCAGGGACCTGCCGGCACAGAGGGCTCAGCGCCGATGCCATAAAGGACTTAAGGCCGGGTACCGTGAGCGAGGGGTGAAAATACTTTATGCGCGAAAAGAGATCTGTGGGAAAACGTATAGCTTCCGCAAGCATACTCATGCTCTGCATAATCGCGAGCTTTGCGGTCTATATGCAGGCGAACCTCCGCATGACCGTGTCCCGGAACGCAAACTACGTGGAGGACGCCGCCACCCAGACGGCCAGGCGCATTGAGGATATACTCATCGGAGCCGAAAACAGCATCAAGGCCATTGCGCACCTGTGCGGGCAGAACCTGGATGCCGAGCAGATAAGCATCGACATGCTGCAGCGGATAGTGGACGATACGCCCTTTGACTACATGGGCATAGTGGACGCAGACGGCGTATATACGGACAACCGCGGCAATCAGGCGCAGGTATCGGACAGGGCCTACTTTAAGGACGGCATGGCCGGCAATGCCGGAATCGACATCATATTCAACGGCAGGATAGCGCGCGAAAACCTGATGATATTCTATGCCCCGTTGTGGTCTGAGGGGGAGGTCGTGGGCGTGCTTACGGGCCGCTACGGCGAGAACCAGATGCGGGAGATAATCGCGGCCACATACTTTGACGAACCGGCGATGACCTACCTGTGCCTGCCCGACGGCACGGTGTTCTCAAGCTCCAACGACAGCGACCAGCCCCAGAACATCATAACGGCGCTGCAGAGCGCGGAGGGAACGGACAAGGAAACTATAAGGACGCTGGAGGAGGCGCTAAAGAGCGGGAACTCTCAAAGCCTGACCTATAAGAGCAGGCAGGGCACGAACGCGGCGTTCGTGACCCGGCTGCCGGGCAAGGACTGGATGCTGTTGCAGGTATTCCCCATCAAGGTCACAAACGCCATGCTGCACGAGTCCAACGCCCTGGCTATGTATCTGGAACTCTGGCTGGTGCTGCTGTTCGTGGTATATGTCGTGCTGCTGCTCACGGAGAACCGCAAGCAGAAGGCCCGGCTGGTCATGGAAAAGCAGGAGATGCGG
>JBJEUC010000535.1:0-7656 GCA_051883635.1 Candidatus Fimadaptatus sp. | reverse complement strand
CGATGCCCGGGCGGCCCGGGAACCGGCCTGCGGCGCGGCTGCGCGGGGACGCGCCGGAGGAAGCGCTCCGCCCGCACCAGGGCCCTGCGCCGCGCACGGCGGCCGGAGGACCAAAAAAGTGTGCAAAAGTGTGCATATACAGCGATGATACTGACAAAATATCGAAAAAATACTTTCGGAATTTTGCGGAAAAACGTACACATGATGAGCAAATATGTGTTTAACCATTGACGAAAACGGTTTGTAATGATAGAATGCATTTGTGTGATTCGTTTGCATAAAATAACGTTATGATCGTGCTTTACACCAAAGGAGGTATCCCATGAGCCAAACCTCAACGGCGTCGTCGCCACGCAAGAAGAGCCTGCGCGCAAGCGCACCGGCCAAATCGTTCCGCCTGCACTGGCAGCTGTACCTGCTGCTGCTGCTGCCGCTGGCGTGGGTGGTCATATTCCGCTACTGGCCCATGTTCGGCCTGCAGATAGCCTTCAAGAACTTCAAGATAAGCAAGGGCTTCTGGAACTCCAGCTGGGTGGGCTTCAAGTACTTCGAGCAGTTCCTGACCGACTACTCGTTCAAGCGGCTGATAACCAACACCGTGGGCATAAGCATGTACTCGCTGATAGCGGGCTTCTTCCCGCCCATAATACTGGCCGTGGCGCTCAACGAATGCCGCCACAAGTACTTCACCAAGGGAGTGCAGACCATCACCTATATGCCGCACTTCCTCTCCACCGTGGTAGTAACCAGCATACTGACCCAGCTGCTCAGCTACGGCGGCGCGCTCAACAGCGTGGTCAAGGCGCTGGGCGGCACGCCCCGCAACTTCCTGAGCGAGCCGGCGTACTTCAAGTCGATATACGTCTGGTCGGGCGTATGGCAGAGCCAGGGCTACAATTCGATAATGTACCTGGCGGCGCTGGCCGGCATCAGCCCCGAGCTGCAGGAGGCGGCCTATGTGGACGGCGCGAACGTGTGGCAGCGCATATGGCACGTCGACCTGCCCGGCATAATCCCCACGGCGATAATACTGCTGATACTCAACACCGCCTCCGTGCTCAACGTGGGCTATGAAAAGGTGTACCTGCTGCAGAACTCGCTCAACATGTCGGCTTCGGACGTCATATCGACGTATGTGTACCGCGTGGGCCTGGTGGATATGAACTACAGCTTCTCCACGGCTGTCAACCTGTTCCAGTCGGTCATCTCGCTGGCGCTGATGGCGATAGTCAACGGCATTGCCCGCAAGGTTTCCGATTACAGTCTGTGGTAAGGGAGGCGCGAACCGATGAGCAAAAAGGAAAAGACCGTAAAGGCGGGCAATACCAATATTAAGATAAAGCTGACGCCGGTGGACAGGGCGTTTTACGTGGTGGTCGACGTTTACCTCGCCATATGCGGCATCATAGTGCTGCTGCCGCTTCTGCACGTGCTGGCGCAGTCGCTGTCCGACCCCATGATGGTGCTTTCGGGCCGCGTGAGCTTCTGGCCGCTCAACCCCACGCTGGACATATACCAGCAGGTGCTCAAGTCCCAGAGCATAATGACCGGCTTTGTGAACACGCTGTTCTACGCGGGCGTGGGCACCTGCCTCAACCTGTTCATGACGGTGATATGCGCCTACCCCCTGGCGCGCAAGGGCCTGTGGGGGCGCAAGTTCCTGGTGTTCCTGTTCACGTTTACGATGATGTTCGGCGGCGGCATGATACCCACCTACCTGGTCATAAAGCAGCTGGGCCTGATAGACACCCGCGCGGTAATGATACTGCCGGGCGCCATCACGGTGTGGAACATGATAATGTGCCGCACGTACTTCATGAGCAGCATACCCGAGGAGCTGTACGAGTCGGCCTCGCTGGACGGCGCGAGCGATATCAGGATGCTCTGGAGCATAGTGGTGCCGCTCTCCACGCCCATACTGGCGGTCATGGTGCTGTTCTACGCCGTGGGCCACTGGAACTCCTACTTTGACGCGATGATATACCTCAACTCGCCCGAGCTGTACAACATACAGCTGGTGCTGCGCAACGCCATAAACAACGTAAAGAGCATAACCGACAACGCCGCCAGCGATATGACCAACATGGTGAAGAACGAGGCCAACGCCGAGGCGATAAAGTACGTGCTGATAGTCATCACCATGATACCGGTAATGCTCATCTATCCCTTTGTGCAGAAGTACTTCATAAAGGGCATAATGATAGGATCGATAAAGGGCTGATACGCACGGCCCTTTGGCGATAATAATTTAGGAGGTAGACCCATGAAGAAGATAGTGTGCCTGCTTGTGTGCCTGATGCTGGCCGTAAGCTCCACCGCGTTTGCGGCTGAGCTGGCCGCGCCCGGCGAGTTCCCCGTAACGACCGACGACGTTACCATAAGCGTTTTCGCTCCCGTTACCGGCGGAAGCGAGTTCAACTGGGAGACCTGCTACATGACCGGCTGGTACGAGGAGCAGACCGGCGTCAAGGTCAACTGGGTAGGCGCGAGCAGCGATGTGTTCATCGAGAAGCTCAACCTGGCCCTCTCCAGCGAGGAGGATATCGACCTGATAGTAGCCGGCGGCAGCGGCTTCACCCAGATAACATCCACTTCGGTGGTCAAGTACGCCGACCAGGAGCTGATACTGCCCATAGAGCAGTACATAGACAACAACACCAAGTACATGAAGGAGCGTCTGGACAGCGTTGAGGGCTTCCGCACCGCGCTGACCACCCCCGACGGCCACATCTACGCGGTACCGTGGTACAACGAGTGCTATCACTGCAAGTACTACGGCAAGATGTGGATAAACAACGTGTGGCTGGACAACCTGGGCCTCAGCGAGCCCACCACCCTTGAGGAGTTCCGCGACATGCTGATCGCCTTCCGTGACAACGACGCCAACGGCAACGGCGACCCCAACGACGAGATACCCATGGTAGGTGCGACCGACAGCTACGGCGCCAAGATCGACACCTTCCTCATGTGCGCGTTCATCTATGACGACGGCGAGAACCGCCTCATGATAAACGACGACGGCCAGGTCATCTCCGTGTTCACCCAGCCCGAGTTCCAGGAGGGCCTGAAGTATCTGGCCGGCCTGTACTCCGAGGGCCTCATCTATCCGGATTCCTTCGCCCAGAACCGCACCCAGCGCAACGAGATCAACTCCCGTCAGTATGAGAGCGTGTTCGGCGCCATGCCCAACATCCATCACGGCATAGGCTCCCGCGACACCGACGCCGGCGAGCCCGCGCGCTTCCTGGAGTACACCCCCATCAAGCCCCTGGTCGGCCCCAGCGGCCTGCAGGTCACCCGCGTGAACTACTTTGACAACTTCGGCCTCAACGGCACTGCGGGCCTGATACCCGCCACCTGCGACCAGCCCGAGCTGGTAATGCAGTGGCTCGACCTGCTCTACACCGACGAGGGCATAATGATGCAGGATCTGGGCATCAAGGGCGTGAGCTGGGACGATCCCGACGAGGGCGCTCTGGGCGTTGACGGCAGCCCCGCCACCTACAAGAGGCTCACCATGACGGCGGATCAGGAGTACTACAACAACATGAGCTGGGGCCAGACCTTCCCCGAGTTCATCACCGCTGAGCATCGCCTGGGCTATCAGCAGACCAACGGCATGATGGCCGAGGACGGCTCCGGCGTAGAGGCCTTCCTGTACTACTACTCTCACGAGAACTACGCTCCCTATGGCATACCCCAGAAGAACGTCGTGCCGCCGCTGTATTACAGCGAGGAGGACGCCTCCGAGATAGCCATGCTGCAGACCAACATCAACACCTACGTTGAGGAGAGCATCGCTCAGTTCATAGTGGGTCAGAAGGATGTTGAGGCCGATTGGGATGCGTACCTGGCCGAGCTGCAGAACATGAGGCTTGACCGCTATCTGGAGATAATCCAGAACACCTACGACGCTTCGGCGTTCTCGGGCAAGTAAGCGGCAATGTCAAAAAAGTTACTCCGGCGCAAAAATTGAACCCTGCCGCGCGGCGGCCAGCGGAATAATGGTCACCGGAGTGCAAGAAAAAGGGGGTTGCCAGGCAAGGCAATCCCCTTTATAATTGACAAATGACAAGGCAGGCATTCCGGATGTTGACTTATTTATGGAGGCAGACATGAGCGGAGAGAATCTGGTATGGTACGCCCGGCCTGCGGGCAAATGGGAAGAGGCGCTGCCCATAGGCAACGGCCGCATGGGCGGCATGGTATATGGCGGCGTTAAAGAGGATCAGATACACCTGAACGACGACACGCTGTACGGCGGCACGCCCCAGCAGCGGGTCAACCCCGCCGCGCGCGAAACGCTGGACCGCGCGCGCGAGCTGCTGCGCCAGGGCCGGCTGGACGAGGCCTCCATGGCCGTACAGGCGGGCATGACGGGCACCCCGCGCTATACGGGGCCGTACCTGCCGCTGTGCACGCTGTTTTTGCGCTTCGAGGGCCGGGGCGAGGTGAGCGACTATCGCCGCGAGCTGGACATGAGCGAGGGCGTGGCGCGCGTGAGCTTTAAGCTGGACGGCGTGCGCATGACGCGCGAATACCTGGCCAGCGCGCCCGCGGGCGTTATCGCGGTCAACCTGAAGAGCGAAAGGCCCGGCGCGCTGTCGCTGTACGTGAACATGATGCGCCGCCCCTACGATCCGGGCACGCGCATAGTGAGCGGCAACCGCCTGCTGATGCAGGGCCGCGCGACCGACGGCGGCGTGGAGTACGACTGCATGGTGGAGGCGCGCGCTGTGGGCGGATGCGTGGAGTGCGTGGGCGACTGCCTGCACGTCAGGGGCGCGGACGAGGTAACGATATACGTCGCCTCCGACACCTCCTTCCGCCACGACTTCCCGCAGGCGCAGTGCGCGCTGGCGCTGGACGGCGCGGGCGACTATGCCGCGCTGAGGGCCGCGCATGTGGCCGACTACCGGGAGCTGTATGACCGCGTGCAGCTGAGCCTGGGCGAGGGCAGGCCGGACGTGCCCACCGACGCGCGCATTCAGGCGCTGCGCGAGGGCAAGCCGGACGAGGGCCTGCTGGCGCTGATGTTCAACTTCGGCCGCTATCTGCTGATAGCGTGCTCGCGGCCGGGCAGCATGGCGGCCAACCTGCAGGGCATATGGAACGACTCCTTCGTGCCGCCGTGGGAATCGATATACACCATCAACATCAACATAGAGATGAACTACTGGCCCAGCGGCCCCTGCGACCTGAACGAGCTGGCGCAGCCGCTGTTCGACCTCATATGGCGGCTGTACGATTCGGGCAAGGTGACGGCGCGCGAGATGTACGGCGCGCGCGGCTACATGGCGCACCACAACGTGACCATATGGGGCAATACCGCGCCAACCGGCGCGGGCGTGTTCCTGTGGCCCTTCGGCGCGGCCTGGCTGAGCCTGCAGGTATGGGAGCATTACCAGTACACGCTGGATGAGGAAATGCTGCGCCGCAACTATCCGCTGCTGCGCGACGCGGCGCTGTTCTTCCTCGACCACCTGATAGAGGACGAGCGCGGCTATCTGATAACCGGCCTCACCCAGTCGCCCGAAAACACATACATTTTGCCCAACGGCGAGCGCAACTCCATAGCCCGCACCTGCACGATGGACAACGCGATACTACGCGCGCTGTTCGACGCCACGCTGGGCGCGGCCAATGTGCTGGGCGAGGAGGGCGAGTTCACCGACAGCGTGCGCGCGGCGCGCGCGCGGCTCGCGCCCTATCGCATAGGCTCGCGCGGGCAGCTGCTGGAATGGGCCGAGGAGTACGAGGAGGCCGAGCCGGGCCATCGCCATATGAGCCACATGTTCGGCCTGTATCCGGGCAGCGACATAACCACGGACGCCACGCCCGAGCTGGTGGAGGCCTGCCGCCGCACCATCGCGCTGCGCCTGGCCGCGGGCGGCGGACACACGGGCTGGTCGCGCGCCTGGCTGATATCGCTCAGCGCACGGCTCCGGGACGGCGCCGCCGCGCGCGACAACCTGGAAAAGCTGCTTGCGCTCTCGGCCTACGATAACCTGTTCGACCGCCATCCGCCCTTCCAGATAGACGGCAACTTCGGCTACACCGCCGGTGTATGCGAGATGCTCCTGCAGAGCCATCAGCAGTGCCTGGACATACTGCCCGCGCTGCCGGCCGAATGGAGCGAGGGCGAGGTGCGCGGACTGCGCGCCCGCGGAGGATACTCTGTGGATATCCTGTGGAAAAACGGCGCGCCGGTCGAGGTCAGGCTGACGGCACGCCGCACCGGCACGGTGAAGGTGCGGGCAAGCGTGCCGCTCACGGGCGAAAATGCCGAATATGCGGACGGCGTGACCAGCGTATTCGTCGAAAAGGGCCGGACTGTGACGCTCAGGGCGTAACAATGTTCGCAAACGGCGCGGAGCGCGGAGCCCAGGCGCCGCTGTTGATAAGCCGCCCCAAGGGCGGCGACCATGTGGAAAAGCTATACGATCAAGGCGCATAAGCGTGCGCCCAAAGGAGAAATGAACATGACAAAGCGTGAACTGGTATATTCGGCGATAGCCCATAAGGCTACCGCGGCGGTGCCGCAGGCGATAAACCTGACCGGCGAGGGCTACAAGGCCTATGGTGAGCAGCTGCTGAACGACTACCCCAACCCGCAGGTGCGCTCCGACCTCAAGGAGGGCAAGATAACCTTCGAGCAGGCGGTGTCGCTTACGATAGGCAACAACGTGCTATACACCTACTGCCCGTGGTGGAACTGGTACAACCTGCCCGACCGCTTCACCAAGTGCGAGGACACCCCCGAGGATCTGCCGGACACCAAAGCCTCGGGCAGCTACGAGAAGTTCTTCGAGAGCACCGAGTACATCAAGGCCAACTACGATGTATATCAGGTAATAACCATATGGGGCAGCCACTGGGAGAAGGCCTACTTCGCGCGCGGCATAGAGAACTTCCTCTACGACCTGGCCGGTTCGCCGGAGTGGGCGCAGAAGCTGCTGGACATGATAATCCGCAAGAACATAGTGATGCTGGAAAACGTGCTGCCGGCTGCCTGCGGCGACGCGGTGCTGCTGGGCTCCGACTGGGGCACTCAGCGCGACCTCATCATGTCGCCCCGCTGCTTCCGCACCATGCTCAAGCCCGGCGAGCAGCGCGAGTATGACCTGGTGCATCACTACGGCAAGCATGTGTTCGTGCATTCCTGCGGCTGCATACTCAAAATAATGCCCGACCTGGTGGAGATGGGCGTGGACGTGCTCAACCCCGTGCAGCCCGAGTGCATGGACCTCAGGTTCCTCAAGGAGACCTACCCCGAGATAACCTACTACGGCGGCATAAGCACGCAAAAGACCCTGCCCTACGGCACGCCCGCCGAGGTCGTGAAGGAGACCGAGGACACCATAGACCTGATGAGCCGCAACGGCGGCTACATCACCGCTCCCTCGCAGGAGATACAGACCGACGTGCCCTACGAGAACCTGCGCGCGCTGATAGACACCGCCCGCGCCGCCCAGGGCCGCTGACGCGCCGCCCCGCGAGAGGGACATTCAGATGTACGAAACGAGCGCTCCCGCACTGTGGCGGGAGCGCTCGGCGCTTGTGGGGAAGAAACCGACAGGCTGGCGGATAGGGGAGCGGAGTGCCTCATAAGGCCGTTGCCCCAACGCTGCTTCCGGCGCACACGCATACGGAAGC
>JBJEUC010000534.1:0-7662 GCA_051883635.1 Candidatus Fimadaptatus sp. | reverse complement strand
GCGCACCTCGCCCGTGCCCGGCACGGCGGCGCTGCGGGGCAGACTGCGGGGCTGCGCCGGGGCGGCGTTGGCCGCCTGCTCGGGCGCGGCCGGAGCGCGGCCCGAGCGCCTGTACATGCGGGTATCGTCTACGGAGTTATCTAACGGGGTCAGCGGCGCGCCGCAGTGTGCGCAGCGGACCGCCGCAGGGCTGTTGTCGTGTTGGCATTTTGTACATTTCATAAGGCAATACCCCCGTATCCTTGCACGCCGCGAGGGCGGGCTTACATGTTCTTCATTGATTCGTAGTATTCGTCACCGGCAAATTCGCGCTCGGTCTTGACCTCGCCGCCCAGCTCCTCTATGGCGTCGCGTATCTCCAGATAGTCGAGGTAGTTGAGCTCCTGCAGCTCCAGCAGCGGCATCAGCTCGTCTATCGCGCGCGCGTCGCCCAGCTTGCCCAGGTACGAGGCTATCAGCGCGCGGCGGTCGGGCATCGAGCGCAGCAGCTTTACCGCGTAATCGTAGACGCGCGCATCGCCCGGGAAGTTGCAGGCCACGTCCAGCAGCACCAGGCCGCTCTCGGGCCGGGCGGTCAGCATGGCCTCCACCACCGGCGGCATCACCTGCTCGCCCAGCGCGGCGAGCATCTCGCCGGCCAGGTTGCTCATCTCGCTTTCCTCGCCGCGCGCGTGGACGATGAGCTCTATCAGCTTGCCTATGGGCCGGGGCGACTGTATCTGCTCCAGCGTGCCCAGGGCGCTCATGCGCGCCTCGTCGCTCTGCTCGCGGTCGAACGCTATCTCCATCAGCGGCTCCACCGCAGCCTCGCCCAGCGCGGCTATGCGCTCCATCAGCTGGTCGGGCAGGGCAATGCTGCTGCGTATGTACTTGAGCATCCACTTGCACAGCATCGCGGCGTCGTCGTACTGCTCGAAGTACAGCGCGGGCGTCTGGCCGTCCAGCCAGTCGGCGGGCAGGTTTATCCACTTGAGGTAGACGTCGGGCATCTGCGCCTCCATCTCGTCCACGTTCTTGTATTTGGAGCGGTTTTCGGTCATCCAGCGCTGCACATACTTGTTGAAGTGGGAGTCGAAATCAATGCACTTCATTGCGGTCCCTCCTGAGGGTGATATGTTTGAATGAGCGAGTTTACCGCGCGCATAAGCCGTGCGCCGCTGAGGTGGCGGCGGCGTGCCAGCGCGCGCAGGTCTATGAACTCGCGGTGTGCTATGCGGTAGGCGCATTCCAGCGCGCTGCTCATCAGGTGCGCGTCGTGTGTCGCGCCGTCGGCAAAGAACAGCATCGCGCTCAGCTCGACCGCCGCATCGGGATACTCGTGCAGCCGCCGGGCCGCCGCGCGCACGGCCACGCAGGACTTGTTCTCGGCGGCCATGCGGCTTATCGTCCGGCCGCTGAGCCGCCGCAGCCGTCCTCCGGTAAACAACAGCCGGGGCAGCGGCACGTCGGCCTCGCTCATGAGCGTCAGTATCGCGCGCAGCTTGCCGTGCGGGCGCTCGTAGGACGAAAGGCACCTCCACAGCGCCTCGCGCGCCCGGTCGCCGCCTATGCGCGAAAGCAGCGCCGCGGACGATTCGCATACCTCGCCGCTGGGGCAGTACAGCCCCCACTCGATCAGGCTGATGAGGTGCGCGTCGCTCGCCAGTGCCGACGTGTCGCCGCTGAACAGCCTTATGCGCAGGCCCGCCACCGCGCGCGCCCATTCCCGGGGCATGGCGGTCACAGGGTAGGGCAGGGGCCTGTCGGCGGGCTTGAGCTGCTCTATCAGGCGCAGATAGTGCCCGGCAGTGGCGTCGCCCGGGTACACCTCAAGGCTCCTGCGCAGCACGGCCAGCGCCGCGCGCGGCGGTTCGCCCAGGTTGACCATGGCCACGGCGTGGCAGACGCTGGCGTGCGGGTCGCAGCAGTCCGCCTCCAGCAGGCGCGCCGATATGTCCATCACCAGCGCGTCCATGCCCAGCGCCGAGGCCTGCTTAAGCAGCGTGCGGTCGCAGTACGGGTCGCCGCTGAGCGCGTAGGCGTTCTCCAGCGCGGGCCGCGCCTGGCCGTGCTCGCCGCTGTCCAGCATGCGCGCCGCAATGGACAGCACCCAGGGGTCCTGATGCTTCATCGAGAGCGCGTGTACCAGGTGCTCCATCGAGGCGGGCTGGTCGCCGCGCAGCATCTGCGCCCAGGCCATCGCCGCGTGCGCGAGCGGGTCGCCGGGGCGCTGGCGCAGGTAGCGCCGGGCCACGGCGCAGGCCCGCAGCGCGTCGTGCGCGTCGGCGCAGTCGTTCATGCGCCGCAGCAGGCGGTTGCGCCTGAGCACCGTGGAGCGCAGCAGCTCCTCGGCGGCCAGGTGCGTGCGCAGGTCGCACAGGCCCTCGGCGCACTCCGCGTCCATGGGCAGGCCGTTTATCCGCCGGAGCATCGCAACGGCGGAGCGCGTGCAGCCCAGCGAGCTGAGGTTGCACGCCTGGCCGAACAGCGCGGTGCTGGGGGCGGTGCCCGCCCTTAGCGCGCGGCCTATGCGGCCGGAGTTTATCAGCGAATTTATCAGCTCGTAGGAGGCCCTCAGGCAGCCCATGTGGTTGAGCAGCTCGGCCGTATCCACGCAGTATTCGAGGTTGTCCGGAGCCGCCTCCATCGCGCGGCGGAACAGGCGCAGCGCTTCGAAGTTCTCGCCCGCCTCGCGCCGGGCCTGGGCGCGGCGGTTCATGAAGGCGGCGTCGCGCGTAAAGGGGAGTAGTGATCCGTTTTTCTGAGCCATTCTGCTCCTTTCAAATCTGCGCCGCGCGCATTGCGCTCGCGGCCGGTAGTGTGCAGGGGGCGGTCAGGCCTGGGTGGCCTGCCTGAGCAGGACGCTCAGCTCCTCGCCGGTAAAGCGGTAGCGCCGGTTGCAGAAGTGGCACTCGAGCTGCGCGCCGTCGTCCTCCTCTATCATGCTTTTCAGCTCCTCGGGCCCCAGCGATATCAGCGCGCGCTCTATGCGCTCGCGGTCGCAGTCGCAGCGGAAGCAGGGCACGCGCCGCTCGACTACCCTGGGGCTAAGGCCATCGAAGAACGCGCTGCACAGCTCGTCAAGGCTGTGGTCTATCAGCTGCCGCGATATGTCGGCGTAGCTGCCCGTGCGCGCCTCCAGCTGCTCAAGCAGCTCCTCGGAGCAGCCGGGCAGGGGCTGTATCAGCAGGCCGCCGGCGCTGAGCACATGGCTTTCCCCGCTGCCGGCGGGCGGCATCAGCACGCCCAGCGAGAGCAGAGTGGGCTGCTGCTCGCTGGCGGCGAAGTAGTAGGCAAAGTCGGAGGCTATCTCGCCGTTTTGCAGCTCCACCTGGCCCACATAGGGCTCGCGCAGGCCCAGGTCGCGCACCACGGTAAGCCGTCCGCTGCCCACGGCGCCGCCCACGTCCAGCTTGCCGTCGGCGCGCAGAGGCAGCTCGGTGCGCGGCCGGTCGACGTAGCCCTTGACGGTGAGGTCCTCGTGCGCCACGGCCACCAGCGCGCCCAGCGGGCCGTCGCCCTTGACCGTGGCGGTCACGCTGCCCTGCTCCGTCTTGAGCATGGCGCCCATCATCACGGACACGGTCATGAGCCGCCCCAGCGCGGCGCAGGCCACGTTGGAAAGCGTATGCACGCCGCGCGCTTCCTCGCACAGCGCGGTAGAGTTAATCAGCAGCGCGCGGGCCTGACCGTCCATAAGCGTTATGTGCAGCAGCTCGTCGCCTGAATAGGATTTGGGTGTGAATTGCATATGAGCTCCTTTGAATATCCGCGCCGCGCGTGCGGCGCTGTCATTTGGAGGCCGCATCGAGCGGCTTGACCGCCGTGAAGTGCAGCCTCAGCTCGTCCTCGCGGGGCAGCTCGAGCGTGCGGTCGCCGTACACCTGCGCCCGCTCAAAGCCGCATTCCGCGAGCCACGCGAGTATCTCCTGCGCATCGTGCGCGCGCTGCACCTGCTGCTCCGTGAAGCGCCGGTACAGGCCCATCTCCTCGCGCACGAAGAAGGTGAGATCCATGGTCACGCGGCAGGCCTCCGGGTCGTAGGAGTTCTGCCACAGGTAGGCGGCGGTTTCGCGTTCCTCGCCGAAGAAGCCGTTGCCCAGCACGTTTTCGAGCTTGTAGCGCGACGATATGTCAAACGCCAGCACCCCGCCCGGCCTGAGCGCCGCATGGGCGGCCGCAAAAAAGCTGCGCACGTCGCCCGGCGTGAGCAGATAGTTCACTCCGTCGCAGGCGCAGAGCACCGCGCCCACGCGGTGCGGCAGCGTCAGGCGGCGCATGTCCTGGCGCACGTACCGGGCGCGCACGCCCGCGCGGCGCGACTTGTCGGCCGCTATGCGCAGCATGTCCTCGCTGATGTCGGAAGCCAGGAGCGCCGCACCGCGCCGCGCCAGCTCTATCGTGAGCGAGCCCGTGCCGCAGCCGCATTCGCATATCTCGCCGCCCTGCCAGCCCTGGCTGCGCAGCAGCGCAAGGTAGTATTCGGCCCATGCGGAGTAGTCAAAGTCGTCCATGAAACTGTCGTATATCCGGGCAAATTCCTGGTACATCGGTATCTCCCGCGCCATAGGCGCATTCAGTCGCCTTCGCCGTACTGCGCGCGTATGCGGTGGGCCACCAGCCCGCCTATGCGGCCGGTCTCCTCGGCCGTGAGCGCGCCCCAGCCGCCCTCTATGACCCTGTCCAGCAGGCCCAGCTCATCGGCGGCCTCGTACTTCAGCTTTTCCCGCAGCATCTGCGGCGATATGTTGGTCTTGCGCATCTGAAACCCTCCCTGCGCGCCGCTGTATCGGCGTCGCGGTCTCAGTATGCGCAGAGCGCGCAAGTTCAATCCGGGCGGCCTGAGCTGCCCGGATCGAATGCATGGAGTTATTGTGCGTCTTTGGGGGAATCGGTGGGCTTGTCGTCGGGCTCCATGTTGCGCTCGGCCTGCGCGTCCAGCCAGGAGCTGTCGTCGGGACGGCGGGGCGGCCAGGCCTCGCCCACGCCGCCGGGGCCGGGGGTGGGGCGGTAGCCGGGCTGCGCGTTGACGGGAGTGTCGTCGTCGTCATCCTCGTCGTCGTATTCGGAGGAGCGCAGGCCCATGTTCATCGGCGCGCCCTCTATGCGCGGGTTGAGGTAGCTGTCAAACAGCCAGTTGGAATAGGACGCGTACAAAAATCCGCTGAACGAAAAGCCTATCACCAGGTATATCAGCAGCAGCGCCAGCAGCGCCCACATGAGTCCGGTGGCGATGAACACGGCAAGGCATATTATGATGGGCAGCAGCGAGAGGAGCCATATGCCCAGGCTGTGCGGCAGGCGCGCCACTACCAGTATCGCGCAGTTGCGCAGCAGGGTGCCCATCTTCATGTCGTAGGTTATCATCATCGGATAGGCGACCATGTTCATCATCCACCATACGCACAGTATGACCAGCATCATGCCCTCAAGTACGTTCATGAATATGGCCATGACCGGGCTTACGGCGGCGGCTGCCTGCTGGCGGTAGAAGTACCAGCCCACGAAGCACAAAAGGTTCATCAGGCCGCTGAGCAGGCCGAATACCAGGCCCTGCTTCCAGTTGGCCTTGATGGAGTCCTTGATGTCGGAAAAGCCGAAGGCGTGCTGGTCGCGCGCCCAGTTGCGCAGTATGTACATGCTGCCGGTCGCGCCTATGCCCGATATGCCCAGGCAGGGTATCATGGCCAGGAGCAGCATGACCGCGAGCGAGAACCAGTCGCGCGAGAACTGGGCCGCCAGCGCCTCGTCCTCCAGCATGGCCGCCGCGACGGCGTTGAGGAAGTTGAAGGCGTAGCCGCACACGATTATCGCCGGCAGGCAGAATACGAGGTATATGAAGTTCTGGGAGATGAGGCCGGTGAAGCGTATGCGGAGCATCGAAAAGAACAGCTCACGGCGATTCTTGGGCAGGTCCTCGGGATTGAAGTCGGCCTGACCGGCCTTGCCATAGTAGAATTTCTGGAAAAAACCCATGTTGCATCCTCCTGAATCACATCAAATCTATAAGACCAATGAACACCTTGAGGCCGCACAGGAGCGAGCTCTCATCCAGGTCAAAGTTGGACGCATGCAGCGGATTGGCGAACTGCTCGCCCCTGGCCACGCCGCAGAAGAAGAACGCGCCCCGCGCCCGGCGCTGGTAGAACGAAAAGTCCTCCGCGATGGTCAGGGGATTGACCGCAACACACATGTCGCCCGCGACGGCGCGCACGCGCCCGGCGGCATAGGGGTCGTTTATCACGGGCAGATAGCGCGTCATTATCTCCAACCGGCAGGTGACACCGTATGCGCGCTCTATCGCGTCGGCGTGCGCGCGCATAAGCGCAAGGCAGTTTGCCTCGGTGCGCTCGTTGTAGGTGCGCAGCGTGGCGTGCATCACCGCGCGGTCGGCCACCACGTTGCGGCGCTCGCCGGCCTCCATCGCGCCCACGGTGAACACCTTCTGCTCGAAGGGGTCGGTCTGGCGCGTGAATACGGTCTGTATCAGGCCGTACAGCGCTATCGCGGCGGCCAGCGCGTCGTGGCCCAGGTGCGGCATCGCGCCGTGAGCGGCGCGGCCCTCGACCACTATGTCCAGCTCGCAGGTGGAGGCCATCAGCGGGCCGTCCGGGCAGGCGATGGTGCCGGACTGCAGCGAGGGCATCACGTGCATGCCGTAGACCTCGTCCACATGGGGGTCGTCCATGCCGCCCGCAGCGATTATGCGCTCGGCGCCGCCCTCGCCCTCCTCGGCGGGCTGAAAGAGTATAACGACGTTGTCGCGCAGCCGCGCGCGGTTGGCGGCGCAGAAGCGCGCCACGGCCAGCATCGTGGCCATATGGCCGTCGTGGCCGCAGGCGTGCATGAAGCCCGGCCGCTCCGAGCAGAAGTCCCGCCCGGTGCATTCGGTCACGTTGAGCGCGTCTATATCGGAGCGCAGGGCGATGGTGCGGCGCGGGCCCTCAACGGGCGCGCCACCCATGAACACGCAGCGCACGCCCGTGTCGGCAATGCGCTCCAGCACGTCGGGCGCAAGCGCCCCGAGCTGCTCAAGCAGGTACTCCTGCGTGCGGTGCTCCTCGAGCCCCAGCTCGGGTATGCGGTGCAGCGCCCGGCGGTCGCGTATTATGTCTGCAAGCGCGCTTTGAAGGTACGCGCTTCTTATGCTGTCGGCATCCAATAAAATCACCTGCTATACAATATTCCATCATTAATAATACCACAAAATCCGCATTTTGCAATACGCCGGGCAATAAGGTTTTGCAAATGGAAGCGAAATTTGCTGCGCTCGCCGCATTTGCCAGCGCGCGTTCACAATTCGGCCGGGATGGGCAGGGCGGGGATGACGCAGACTGCGCGCAGGAACGCATGGCACGGCCTATGCGAGGTCGGGCTGGCATCTGCGCGCAGGGCGGGCGTGGTGGTGGGGTATGGTCGGAGCGCGCGCTTTCGGGCTGGGAGCGGGTCTGGAGGGGTGCGAGCTGGTCGCGCGGCAGTTCCTCGCAGCTTGCCCAAACTAAAAACAGGGCCGCCGGGAAGCCAAACCCCGGCAGCCGTGTTAAACTATGAAAGTTGCGCGGAAATAAAGCGCAGGAACACGCTATCACGCGCTGCAACTGTTCCATGCGTCATGTGCGCCGGTAATGCGGCAGTTCCTCGCAGCTTGCCCAAACTAAAAACAGGGCCGCCTGGAAGCCAAAC
>JBJEUC010000533.1:0-1888 GCA_051883635.1 Candidatus Fimadaptatus sp. | reverse complement strand
TGCCGCTGAGCGATGCGGAGCTGTGCTCGCTGATGATGAACCTGATGGACAACGCCGTGGCAGGGGTGCTGGCCTCCGGCGCGCAGGAGCCGTTCATCCGGTTGGACATGCACGTTAAGAACGGGTTTTTCGTGTTCGCGCTGGAGAACTCGGCAAAGAGCCCCGATAAAACAAAAGCGCCCGCGCCCGGGCACGGGCTGGGGCTTAAGATAATCCGGCAGATAGTGGAGCGCCGCAACGGATTGCTGGAGATGGAGCAGAACGGGGACTGTTACCGGGCGACGCTGGCGCTGCCGCTGAGCTAGCGCCCCAGGTGCCGCAAAAGCTGCGCGCGGAGCTCGGCGAGCCGGTACTTGCTGATGGGCAGCCGCGCGCCGCTTGTAAGCTCCAGCTCGCAGTAGCGAATGCTGGTCACGAAGTCCAGGTTGACCAGTATCGTGCGGTGGCAAAAGACGTACTGGCCGGCGGGCAGCATTGCCGCCAGCTCGGATATCTTCATCCGGCACTCCAACTGGCCGTCCTTGAGCGCGATGCGTATGCCCCGGCCGAAGGTCTCAGCGTACATTATGGAGGAGGACGCAATGCGGCGATAGCCGTCCGCGGTCGGCAAGAGCAGCTCGCCGCTGGCCCCGAGCGTCTTGCAGCAGTACAGCAGCGCCTCGCGCAGCTTCTGTTCGTCCAGCGGCTTGGCGAGATAGCGCGCCGCAGCGACCTCGTAGCCGCGCAGGGCCATCTCCCGGTTGTTGGAGATGAATACGATGGGCATCCTTTGCCCCTGCGCGCGCAGCGCGGCGGCCAGGGCCATGCCGTCCATGCCGTCCATCATCACGTCCAGCAGCAGGCAGGAAAAGGCCGCGCCGGATTCGATGGCCTTAAGCAGGGCGCGCGCGCTTTCAAAGCGGTCTATGTCCGCTTCGAGCCGCTCCTGCGCGAGTATCTCCCGCACGCATTCGACAAGCCGGTCGCAAAAGGCAGGCTCGTCGTCGCAGACGGCCAGCCTGAGTCGCGGGAAATGCTGCTCGTACATTGCCTGCCTCCATAGCATCGGTGTGCGCTGCCGCGCCGGGCGCTTTGCTGGTATGACTGGCTAAATTATATCATCTTTTGTGCGCGCTGGCAATCAGATGCCTGGCGCCCGCAGCGCAAGTTACACAAAGCTAACGCCGCCGGGGCCTGCTCCTGCATCTCCCGGGAGGGCGTGCGCGGGCTCATGCTGCCCGCGAGGGACGTGCGCCGGGCGCTTCCGGTGCGGTGCTCCTTCGGACTGTCCTGTTCGGTATTGCAATTCTGATACGGGTAAATTCGACATTTGTACACAAAAATCGGCTTGCGGTATGGGCGGCAGACGCGTATAATAGAAATATGCGCGCTGCGCAAGGCCCGTAGTCCGGGGCGGACCCGCTGGTCGGCATCCGGCACAGGCCTCCCTGGCCAACCGGCTCGGGCCGGCCTTTTTTCGCGCGCGGAGGTCTGTTCGGTGAGCCTGTCCGGCGCGGCGGTATGCGGCTGCGCGCCGCGAGGGCGCAGCGAGAGTCGGTTGCGGGCGTGGACGACGCGCGCCGCCCGGGCCGGTCAGGCCCGCGAGCGGGCGCGCTTTTTGACAGCGGCTCTGCCGTCGACGAGAGAGGACTGTGTATGGCAAAGAACGAGAGAAAGATATTCCTGTTTGAACGCGAGCGCATACCCCGGGCGGTGGCGACGCTGTCGATACCGACGGTGATAAGCAGCCTGGTGGCACTGCTCTACAGCCTGGCGGACACCTACTTCGTGGGCATGCTCAATTCGCCGGTGCAAACGGCGGCGGTCACGCTGGCGGCGCCGGTGCTGCTGGCCTTCAACGCGGTGAACAACCTGTTCGGCGTGGGCAGCTCCAGCATGATGAGCCGCG
>JBJEUC010000532.1:0-1889 GCA_051883635.1 Candidatus Fimadaptatus sp. | reverse complement strand
CTGACAGGTCGTGCGATATGAACAGGTAGGTCAGCCCGAACTGCTTTTGCAGGTCGCGCAGGAGGTTGATGATCTGCGCCTGAATGGACACGTCCAGCGCCGAGACCGGCTCGTCGCACACTATGAACTCGGGGTTGAGCGCCAGCGCGCGGGCTATGCAGATCCTCTGCCGCTGGCCGCCCGAGAACTCGTGCGGGTAGCGGTCCTTGTGGTACTCCTGCAGGCCGCAGTTCTTCATTATGCGGCTGATGTAGTCGTCGTACTCGCTGTCGGGCACGATGTGGTGCTCCTTTACGGCCTCGCCTATGATGGTGCCTACCGGCAGGCGCGGCGACAGGCTGGAGTACGGATCCTGGAAGATTATCTGCATGCGCGTGCGGAAGGCGCGCATCTGCTTGGAGTCCAGCTGGCTTATCTCGGTGCCGCTGAACTTTACCGAGCCGCCCGTTATCTCGTGCAGGCGCAGTATGGTCTTGCCCACGGTGGTCTTGCCGCAGCCCGATTCGCCGACCAGGCCCATAGTGGTGCCGCGCTTTATCGAAAAGCTGACGTCGTCCACGGCCTTGACATGGCCCACCACGCGCCCGAACATGCCGCCCTTTATCGGGTAATACTTCCTGAGGTTGCGTACCTCGAGTATGTTTTCGTTATTTTCCATTGTTTACCTCCGCGCCGACGCTATCCCAGTAGCAGCTGACGAAGTGCGTGTCGCTTATCTGCCGCATGGGCGGATAGGCACCGTCGCACTGCTTTACGCAGCGGTCGCACCTGTCACGGAAATAGCAGTAGTTGGGCATGTTGACCGGGTTGGGGACCGAGCCGGGTATGCTGTACAGCCGCTCCACGTCGCGGTTGACCACGGGCTTGGAGGCCATCAGGCCTATCGTGTAGGGGTGGGCGGGGCGCAGGAATATGTCCTCCGCGGTGCCCTTTTCCACTACGCGCCCGGCGTATATTACTACCACATAGTCGGCCATCTCGGCTATAACGCCCAGGTCGTGGGTTATCAGCATGATGGAGGAGTTTATCTGGTCCTTGAGGTTGCGCAGCAGGTCCAGTATCTGCGCCTGTATGGTCACGTCCAGCGCGGTCGTGGGCTCGTCGGCGATTATCAGCCTGGGGTCGCAGGCCAGCGCCATGGCTATCATCACGCGCTGGCGCATGCCGCCGGAGAGCTCGTGCGGGAACATGGCGTACACGCCGTTGCTGTTGGCTATGCCCACCTTTTCCAGCATGTCTATGGAGCGGGCCTTTACGGCCTCCTTGCTCATCTCGGGGTTGTGCAGGGATATGACCTCGTCCAGCTGCATGCCTATGCGGAACACGGGGTTCAGGCTGGTCATGGGCTCCTGGAATATCATCGATACGGCCTTGCCGCGGATCTTCTGCATGGCCTCGGTGGGCATCTTTGCGATGTCCACGGCCTTGTCGCCCAGGTTGAGGCGAATGGCGCCTTCGACTATCTGCCCCTGTGGGCGCTGCACCAGCTGCATCAGCGATAGGCTGGTAACGGACTTGCCGCAGCCCGATTCGCCCACCACGCCCACGGTCTTGCCCTGGGGTATGGCGAAGGTGACGCCGTCCACGGCCTTGACCGTGCCTATGTCGGTGAAGAAATAGGTGTGCAGGTTGTCGAACTCGACCACGTTGGCCGGGTCCTGCATCGCAGTCACGTACTCGGATTCGGGCACGTTCTTGCGGTTGCGGCGCTTTTCTATCTCGCTGGTTATGCGGCGGTTCTGCCGGCTTATGGCGCGCATCTCCTTGGCGGAGATGTAGTTCGCGCTGCGCTTCTTCTGCCTGTCAGAGTGCAATATGCTCATCTGCCCGCACCTCCTTTACCGCTTCATTTTGGGATCAAACGCGTCGCGCAATCCGTCGCCGACGAA
>JBJEUC010000531.1:0-7742 GCA_051883635.1 Candidatus Fimadaptatus sp. | reverse complement strand
GAGCTGCCGGGGCGATGCCGCGTGGAGCGCTACGACGGCTCCGGAGCGCAGCTGGAGCGGCTGTGCGCGCTCGACGCGGGCGACCTGGTCGTGGCGCTCTTTTCGATGGACGCCTTCCTGGGCGGCGCACGCGCGCACTATTCGCCGTTTGGCAAGCCGGAGGGCGTGAGGGCCAAGTACGCGTTCATCCGCCTGGACATAGAGCGGCGCTCGCTGGAGGAGGCGCTGGCCACACCGCGCGCCGAGGTGGAGGCGATGCTTGCGCGCATGGCGGCGTTTGGGGACGGTGAGCGGCTGCGCGTGACCGGCCCGGGCGGCACGGACATGCGCCTGAATGTCCGCCCGTTCACGACCTGCAGCCACTACATCGACGCGGACGGCGGCATGGCGTTCCTGCCGTCCTCGGAGACGTCCTCCGAGGTGGTTCCGGGCTCGGCGCAGGGCGTGATAGCCGTGGACGTGACGGTGGGCCAGTTCTACTTCCGCAACGAGCTGCGGGAGCGCTTCGGCCTGGTGGACGGGCCGGTGCTGATGCGCGTTGAGGAGGGCCGGGTGGTCTCCGTCGAGGGCGGGCGCATGGCGCGCCGGCTGGGGGAGCTGTTTGACGAGCTGCCGGACGAGTGCCGCGAGCTGGTCGAGCTGGGCCAGGGCCTCTCGCGCATGACGCCCACGGGCCTCACGGGCGTGGACGAGAGCATCATCGACACCTGCCACTTCGGCATAGGCGACGGAATGCGCTCCGGCCTGCACCTGGATGTTATCATCCGCGCGCCCCGGATACGCGCGGAGCGAGAGGCGTAGGAGTGCAGGGCGCGGGCGTAAATACTGAGAAGACCGACCCCGCCGCAGCGATGCGGCGGGGCCTTGACTTGTCGAAAAGGCTTTGACAGACTGGCAGGCGGGGAAGCAAGTGCCCACGCGACTGCCTCATCCGATTTTTGCAAAATCCCTTCATGCTTCAGACTTAAAATAGCCCGTCCCCGCAATACGCTTTGCCAGGCTTGCCGGGAATTCGTGAGGACTGCGGACACATCGAACGCTTCCAGCCTTTTAGACAGACTGAGTTCCTGACGCAGCGTCAGGCGGGACTTGCCGTCCGCAGGCAATGTGAAGCGACCGGACGCTGTGCTTGCGGGAGCGATTGCTTTCTGTCGAGCTCCCGCGCCACCCTCCTGCAACGCAACCGGCGCGGCGGGGCATACGCCCCGCCGCGCCGGTTATCTGCCTTACTTAGAGTACGGTCACGTCTGCGCCGGCGCGCAGGGTCACGGCGCGCGCATCGCCGTTTACGTGGACGGTGATGTCGCCCCCGGCGCGCGGGCCGCAGTGCAGCGTGAGCGCCGTGGCGCGCCCCTCGCTCCATTCAAAGTCGACCCGGACGTCGCCCATGGCGCGGAAGTCGCGCACGCTGCCCTCGCTCCACTGGCCCGGCAGCGCGGGCAGTATGTACAGCTCGCGCTCGCGGGAGTGCATAAGCATCTCGCATACGGCCGCGGTGCCGCCCATGTTGCCGTCTATCTGGAACAGGCGCGGCGGGTGCAGGTCGAGCAGCGATACCGTGGCGAAGTCGGCTATCAGCGCGATGAAGTGCTGCCAGGCGTCGTCGGCGCGGCCCAGGCGCGCCATCATGCAGGCCACCCAGGAGCGGCTCCAGCCGGTATGGCCGCCGCCGTGGCTGAGTCGGCCCTCGAGCGAGCGCTCGGCGGCCTCCCACATGCGGGAGCCGGGCTCGAACAGCCTGAGCGGGTGCAGGCCTATCAGATGGGACAGGTGGCGGTGGCCGGGCTCGGCCTCCTCGCGCTCGCGGTCAAACTCCATCACGCGGCCCTGGGAGTCCACGCCGGGCCAGGGCAGGCGCGCGTCAAGGTCGGCCCAGCGCGCGGCCTCGGCCGCGTCTTCGCCCAGGAGCGCGGCAAGCTCTGCGGCCTCGCGCAGCGTGGCGTGGGCCAGCTCCAGATCCATCGCGCAGTTGCTGCACAGCGTCACGGGCATGTCGCCGCCGCCCACGAAGCGGTTCTCGGGGGACTGCGAGGGCACTATGACCGGCACGCCGTCCTGCTCGATTATGTAATCGGCGTAGAAGCGCGCCACCTCGCGCAGGAAGGGATAGCAGCGCCCGCGCAGGAACTCCTCGTCGCGCGTATAGAGCCAGTGGTCGTAGAAGTGCTGCGCTATCCAGGGCGCGGCGCCGGTCCACACCGCCCAGCCCCGGGACTCGGGCGTCATGCGGCCCCATACGTCGGTCTGTATCGTGAATATCGTGCCCGAGCAGCCGTAGAGCTTGCGGGCCATCTCGCGGCCGTGCGGCACGTAGCGCTCGGCCAGGTTGAACAGCGTGTTCTGCGCGCGCGCCATGCCCAGCGTCTCGGTGAACCAGTAGCACATCTCAAGGTTGATGTCCATGTGGTAGTCGGACTCCCAGGGCGGGGTGAGCAGGTCGTTCCACTTGCCCTGCAGGTTGAGCGGCAGCTCGCCCGAGGAGCCGCTGGCCATGAGGTAGCGGCCGTACTCGAAGTACAGCAGCGGTATCTGCGGGTCGTTGCCCGCGCGGAAGTCGCTCACGCGCTCGTCGGTGGGCTTGTCGCTGTCCGGCAGCGGCACGTCCAGCTCGGCCGTGCCCAGCAGCTCGCGGAAGGCCGCCGCGTGGCGCGCGAACAGCCAGTCGAAGTCGTGCCGCTCGGGGAAGGTCATCTCGTCCTCGGGAGAGCCGCCCCTGGCGTCGGTGCCTATCTGCACCATCAGCACGGTGCAGCGCGCGCCCTCTATGCGCATGCCGCGCCCGGTGCGGGTCATGCGCCCGTCGGATACCGCGCGCAGGGCCACGGCGAAGCTGATGCCGCCATCGAACGCGCCGCGCATGGTCGTCTCCTCGCCGTCCGCGCCCGGCAGCGTGCGACCCTCGTAGGCGAGCGTGCAGCCCTCCTCCTCCGCGCGGGTGAGCTCGACCTCCAGCGCGCAGGCGCGGCCGCTCTCTATGCGCACCACGGCTACGCCGTCCGATGCGCTCACGAAGGCGCACTGCACCACATGGCCGCAGTCGCAGTCGAACTCGGTGGCGCTCAGGCCGGTGTTCAGGTCGAGCGCGCGGGTGTAGCCGCGCACCTCGCCCGTTTCCATGCGCACGTACACGTCGCCGGCGGGCAGGTAGGGGTCCACGCGGTTGTGCTTGCCGGTCATGCCTCCGCCGCCGCCGAAGTAGTCGTTGGCAAGCTCGGTGCCCTCGGCGAATTTGCCGTCCAGCAGGAGACGGCGCACCTCGCCCAGATGCTCGTGAACGTCGTCCATGTCGCGGCCGCGGTTCACGCCGCGCCAGAGCCACTCGTGGTTGAGCGCCAGGCGGAAGCAGCCGGGCAGGCCCAGCGCCATCGCCGCCAGCCGGCCGTTGCCCAGGGGCAGACCCTCCATGTAGTCCTCGGTCGGCTTTTTGTACCATAGCATCTTGTCCATATGCTCCTCCTCGTAAAGGGCAGTATCAGCGCGTGACCATGTCCATCACTACGGCGGCCCAGCGATCCAGATTGCGGGGGTTGTAGCCGCAGGAGGATATGTCCTTGAGCACGAACTCTACCGGCACGCCGTTTGCGCGGCATACGTCAAGCGTTTCGGCTATGTCCGCGCGCAGCGCGTCCTCGTCCAGCTCGGGCACGGCCACCATGGCCGGGTTGGGCTTGCGCGCCATTACGAAATCGGGGCCCATCTGCTCGGCCGCGCGCTTTACGTCGGCCCAGGGCGTGATGGATATCTTGCGCAGGTTGGGCAGCTTGCGCACTATGTCTATCTTGCGGTCGAGCGGCTCGCAGCAGCCGTAGTACACCAGGCCGAAGCCGCTGAAGTACTCGCGCGCGTACTCTATGTCGAACTCCTCGTGCATGGCGGGGCCGACCGTGGAGAATATCTGCGCCGTGCCGCGGCCCCATATGTTGGCGCGCGTGGCGCGGCCGTCCTTTATCTCGCCGGGCAGCTCGGGCGCGATGCCGGGCGTGCAGTGGATGATGGGCTGATAGGGGTCGATGAGGTTCAGCTTTTCGGCCATGTCCAGCTTGTACAGGGCGATGTCGGTCAGCTTGCGCACCAGCGCGTGCATGAACTCGGGCCGGTCGGCCAGGTCCCACAGCATGGGCTCGGCGCCGCGCAGCATCGATATGTCGTCCCAGGGCGAGAAGTGGCTCACGTACATGCCGCCCGCCAGCCTTATGGGCAGTATGTCGCCTATCAGCGCCTCCAGGCGCTCCACGTTGCGCGCGTCGGCGGCCTCGTCCACCTCTATCGTGGGGTTGTGCAGGCGCTCCAGCGCCGCCTCGTCGGGTATCATGTCGTGATAGGCGTGCGAACGGATGTTGTTGCCCGCGTCGAACTGCAGGGTGTCCTCCTCTATCTCCACGCCTATGGAGCCTACGTGCACGGTGCGCGATATGCCGTACCAGGGCTCTACCAGCATGTCGCAGCGGAAGTGATCCCACTGGTACAGCAGGCGGCGCAAACGGCGCTCCACCTCGCGCTCGAATTCGCCCTCGCAGCGCAGGCTCAGGAACTCGTCCGCCGCCTCCAGCTGGTTCCAGGGCAGCTCGTTTATCAGCACCACCGGGCGCTGGGGCTTGAGTGCGTTGAGGCTCCGGTACAGCTCGCTCACGCCGGCGTGATGCTCGGGCGTGGCTATTTCACGAACGCGCGCCGCCAGGGGGCGCAGTATTTCACGGTCGCTCATACATTCCTCCTTAATAATGAAGATTATCACTATACATTATAGCATCCGCCGCCGCGCGGCGTAAGTGCCTGCGCGCTTTCTGGCAAGATACTTAAATTTATTCGCAAGTAAATGAAATCGCCGCGCTTACTCCCAGGTCGCCCATACATCGGGCCGGAAGCCCACCGTGGCCTTGCGGCCGTTGCGCACCACGGGCGTGCGCATGAGCCTCAGGTCGCTGAGCAGCACCTCCTTTTGCTTCTCCGCGCCCGAGGTGTAGCGCAGTATGCTGCCGGGGTAGAGCTTGCTGTCGGTGTCTATCAGCTCGCCTATGCCCACGGCCTGGCATATCGCGTCCAGCTCGCGCGCGCCCAGCGGCTTTTTGCCCAGGTCCACCAGCTGATACTTGATGCCGCGCTCCTTGAAGTAGCGCTCGGCCTTCTGCACGTCGAAGTTCTTCTTGAGGGCGTATATCTGTATGTTCATGGCCTTCCTCCGCTCATCAGGCAGTTCTTGCCTGCTATTATACCATACGCGGCGCAAGCGGAAAAGAGCGCACACGCGAAATGCGCGCGCGGCAGGCGTATCTCCTCCCGCCGGGCGGGAGTATGACGGGTGCGGCCGGGGCCCGCCGCGGCGCATCCGGGAATCCTGATGCCTGAAATTTTTACCTGTACGCAACTTAATCGAAATTGCCGATACTTGACACGCGGGCGCTGGGAAACTATAATTACATGGTTGACAAAGGCGTCGACGGGCAGGCGGGTATTTCCGGCTAAGGCAGGATACGCGCGTATGCGCGTGACGGCTTTTTCTACGTTTTGGCAGGCACGCGCGCGACACGGCCATTCTTTTTGGGCGACAAGGAGGCTATATAAAGCATGCTGACCGCAATAGCAGGCATTAACTGGGGCGACGAAGGCAAGGGGCGCATGGTCGATCTGCTCAGCAGCGATTACGACATAGTGGTGCGCTATCAGGGCGGCAACAACGCCGGCCATACCGTGATAAACGAGCGGGGCGAGTTCATACTGAACCTGCTGCCCTCGGGCATACTCCGCGAAGGAGTAGTAAACGTGATGGGCACGGGCATGGTGATAGACCTCAAGCACCTCAAGGGCGAGATAGAGCGCCTGACCGAAAAGGGCGTATCCGTCACTCCCGAAAACCTTAAGATATCCGACAGAGCGGTGATATGCATGCCCTACCACGTCGCCCAGGACGGCGCCGAGGAGGATCGCCTGGCGGGCAAGAAGTTCGGCTCCACCCGCCGCGGTATCGGCCCGGTGTACGGCGACAAGTACATGAAAAAGGCGCTGCGCATGGGCGATTTGCGCGACAGGGACGTGCTGCGCGAGCGCGTGGCGGGCATATGCGAGTGGAAGGATCTGACGCTGGCGGGCGGCTATCACATGAAGCCGCTGGACGTGGACGAGATAATGGGCTGGCTGGACGAGTTCGGCGGCTTCGCGCTGCCCTTCGTGTGCGACACAGGCGCGTACCTCGACGAGGCGGCGCAGGCGGGCAGGCGCATAATGTTCGAGGCCCAGCTGGGCGCGCTGCGCGATATCGACTTCGGCATATACCCCTACACCTCGTCCTCGCCGACGATAGCGGCCTACGCGCCCATAGGCGCGGGCATACCCGGACGCCGGCTGGACAGCGTGGTGGGCATAATGAAGGCGTACTCCACCTGCGTGGGCGAGGGCCCCTTCACCTGCGAGATAAAGGGCGACGAGGCCAAGGCGCTGCGCGACGCCGGCCATGAGTACGGCGCGGCCACCGGCCGTCCCCGCCGCGTGGGCCCGTTCGACCTGGTCGCCTCCCGCTACGGCGTGAAGCTGCAGGGCGCGGACGAGATAGCCCTCACCAAGATGGATGTGCTTACCGGCATGCCGCTCAAGGTGACGGTGGGCTACGAGATAGACGGCGTGCGCACGCAGGAGTTCCCCTACGGCGAGGCGCTCAATCGCGCCAAGCCCGTCAACATCGAGCTGCCCGGCTGGACGGAGGACATATCCGCCTGCCGCAGCGAGGAGGAGCTGCCGCTCAACGCGCGCCGCTACATAGAGTTCCTGGAGAAGAACGTGGGCTGCGCGATAACCTACGTGTCGGTCGGCCCCGAGCGCGACCAGTACATAAAGCGCACCTCCGGACTGAAAAAGTAAACAGGCTGCCCCCGGGCGGCCGCCAAAGCCGGGCTCACGCCCGCAGGGCCGCACAGGCGCGGCTCGCTCCGGCGTGAGCCATCGGCTTTTTTTGTTGAAGCGGCGGGCTCGCCGCGCAAGCCCGATTACGGCGCGCCAAAATGCGCCGGGGCCCGCGCTCCTTCGGGGGTCGGGACCCGGGATATCCCCAAACTCACTTGAAAAGGCGGTGCGGATATGTTCTATTCAAGCGACGAGGTTTTGCAGTACGTGCAGGAAAACGACGTCAAGTTCATACGGCTGGCGTTTTGCGATATTTGCGGCACGCTCAAGAACGTGGCCATAATGCCCAGCCAGCTTGAGCGCGCGCTGGAGGAGGGCATTACGCTGGACCCACGCTCGCTGCGCGGCTTCAACGCGGCCGGGGGCTACGACCTGCTGCTCAGGCCCGACCCCTCCACGCTCACGGCGATGCCCTGGCGGCCGCAGCAGGGCCGGGTGGTGCGGCTGATGAGCCACCTGCTCACCACCGACGGCAAGCCCTTCGCGCTGGATTCGCGCGAGATACTCCGGCGCACGGTGCGCGCCGCGCTCAAGCAGGGCTATACCTTCCGCATAGGCACCGAGTGCGAGTTCTACCTGTTTGAGATGGACGCGGACGGCCGCCCCACCCACAGGCCGCAGGACAACGCCACCTACTGCGACGTGGCGCCCGTGGAGAAGGCCGAAAACGTGCGCCGCGAGATATGCCTGACGCTGGAGGAGATGGGCATATCGCCCGAAAGCTCCCACCACGAGGTGGGCCCGGGCCAGAACGAGGTGGACTTCGCCTTCGCAGACGTGATGAGCGCCGCCGACAACGCCGTGCTGTTCAAGCAAGTGGTTAAGACCGTGGCGGCCATGAGCGGCCT
>JBJEUC010000530.1:0-1905 GCA_051883635.1 Candidatus Fimadaptatus sp. | reverse complement strand
CCAGATCCTTCATCGCCCAAGAATCGAGTACCGCGCGCGGATACATTCCGCGCGGAAGCGGGCAGGTCTCCTGACTTATGGCCGGCTCATCGCCCGGGCGGCGCCTTCTCGGATGCTATCCAATGGCATTATGCCGCCGTAAAGCCAAATACAGTAATGGCCGTTGTACCGGATTCGCACCGGTTTCCCTTTTCATTCGCACGCTGCACGCGCGTGCAAAACCACGCTCCCAATAGCGTAACCGCTATGCAGTATATCACCAACCTCCGGCCGTGTCAATCCCAAGGCACATATTGCATAATTTTTTTCATGTTCGGCGGATGCGGGGATGAGCCGCGCTCCCCTCCCGGCGCATGTGCCCGGTCACGGGCGGCCTGTGAGCGGCCTTGTGCAAAAACCTTCGGCGCGCATGTGCAAAACGCTTCGGCACGCGCGTGCGGGCGCAGATTTTACTGCACATACCTGCATGTACAAGCGCGGCGCGCCGTGGTACAATATAGGCAACATGAGCCAAGGAGGCAAAGCATGAAAAAGCAGCCCAACATACTCTTCATACTGTCCGACGACCAGGGCGCGTGGGCCATGCACTGCGCCGGTACGCCCGAGCTGATAACCCCCTCGCTGGACCGGCTGGCCAGTGAGGGCATGATGCTCACCAGCTTCTTTTGCGCCTCGCCCGTATGCTCGCCCGCGCGCGCCTCGCTGCTGACCGGGCGCATGCCCTCGGCGCACGGCATACACGACTGGCTGTGCTCGGGCAACCTGTCCGCCGAGGTCTGCGCCGGGCTGGACAACCCCTACTCCAACGCCGAGGAGCGCGAGCCGATAGCCTACCTGGACGGCATACCCGCCTTCACCGACGAGCTTAAGCGCGCGGGCTACACCTGCGCGCTGAGCGGCAAGTGGCACATGGGCGACAGCATGACGCCGCAGCACGGCTTCAGCCGCTGGTACACGATAGGCAAGGGCGGATGCTGTTACTACCACCCGGACGTGATAGAGGACGGCCGCATATCGATGCGCCACGGCGAATACGTGACCGACCTGTTCACCGACAACGCGCTCAAGTACCTGGACGAGCTGGCCGCGCGGCCCGAGCCCTTCTTCCTGAGCGTGAACTACACCGCGCCGCACGCGCCCTGGGGCGAGGAGCACCATCCGCGCAAGTGCCTGGACCTGTACCGCGACTGCGACTTTGCCTCGATACCCGACGTGCCCGACCACGAGAACATGACCACCGGCCCGGTCTATGGCACGCCGCGCCGCCGCGAGAACCTGACCGGCTACTTCGCGGCGATAACGGCCATGGACGCCGGCATCGGGCGGCTGCTCGACCGGCTGGACGAGCTGGGCATTGCCGATGACACGCTGGTGATATTCACCGCCGACAACGGCATGAGCATGGGGCACCACGGCATTTGGGGCAAGGGCAACGGCACCTGGCCCCTGAACATGTACGACACGGCGGTCAAGGTGCCCTTCATCGCGCGCATGAAGGGCATAGCCCCCGGCACGCGCCGCGACGAGCCGGTGAGCGCCTGCGACCTGTTCCCCACGCTGTGCGAGCTGGCCGGAGTCACGCCCGCGCCCGACCCCCTGCGCCCGGGCGTGAGCTTCCTGCCGCTGCTCAGGGGCGAGCCGGGCGGCGACCGCTGCGCGATAGTATATGACGAATACGGCCCCACGCGCATGATACGCACACAGCGCTTCAAGTACGTGCACCGCTTCTGCTACGGCCCCAACGAGCTGTACGACATGCAGGCCGACCCCGGCGAGGAGCACAACCTGTACGGCCAGCCCGAATACGCCGAAACGGCGCTGGAGCTGCGCACGCGCCTGCTGCGCTGGTTCGAGGAGCACTCCGTGCCCGAGCTGGACGGCGCGCGCGAGCCCGTGACCGGCTCC
>JBJEUC010000529.1:0-1910 GCA_051883635.1 Candidatus Fimadaptatus sp. | reverse complement strand
CAAGGCCGCTCCTGCCCACTCGGCCTCCTGCCGCACTGTCTCCTGCCCCCTCCCGCAAGAGAAGGCCGCCCGATGCCGGACGGCCCCCTTCCCGCGCGCAGGGTCAGACGCTGTCGCCGTTCTGCTCCATGCGCGCCTTCACCTTTGGATCCTCAAACGAGCCCTGCGTGGTCGTGTGCATGCCGCGCGCGGACTCGTCGCAGACCTCGCTGGGCACGTTGTCGGGAGTTATGTACATGCCGCTGGCCGTGTCGTACTTGTGCATGGACGAGTAGTTCGGCAGGCCGGTCTTGCTCACCTCGGGATCGTCCGGATGCGTGCGGCAGCCGCACCTGAGCTTGCTCCTTATGTCGCCCATCAGGTCGGGCAGCATCTCTATCACGCGGTCGATGGGCGCGTAGTGCTGCGCGGGCATGAGCTTGACCTGGCCGTCGCTCACCACCAGAAAGCCCATCGGGTTCACGCTCACGCCCGTGCCCGCGCCGCCGGCGAAGGGCAGCTTGGGCGGCTGCGGCGCGCCGTACTCGCCGCCACCCGCCACGAAGCCGAACGACACGCGCGATATCGGGATTATCGTCGCGCCCGCGCCGGTCTCCACCGCGTCGCCCACTACCACGTTAACGTCTATCATGTCCTTGAGGTTCTCCATGGTGGTGCTCATTATGCTCTCTATCGGGTTGTTGCCTTGCTGGTTTTCCATTCCATAAACGCCCCCTTGCAATATTCGCCAATGGCCGTAAGCCCCGCACCGATAATATGCCCCACCCGCAGGGAAAACATGCCTTCCGCCCGCATTCTGCACAGAGCTTTCTCGTAATCGGGCCGGATGTCTATCTCCGGGCGAACGTCCGCCGCCGCGCACAGCGCCGTCGCCAGGATGCCCGCCACGCCGCACAGCAGCGCGCTGAGCGCCGCGTCGCCCACGCCCAGGCGTAGGCGCAGCGCCGTGCGGCGCGTGACCACGTTCTTCATCAGCAGCACCGCGCCCGCCTTTGCGGCCGGCAGCGCCAGGTGCAGCGGTATGCGGCCGTTGCGCAGCTGCGCCAGCGTGCGGGTATGGCTGCGCCCCGCCTCGCCGCGCCTAAGGCTCAGCTCATAGTCGCTCCCGCCGCGCTTCACGTCGCCATAGTAGTACACAGTCCAGCCCGCCAGCTGCACGCGCAGGCGCAGTCTGGCGCCGTGCTCCACGCCCAGCTCCGCCATAATGTCCAGCGGCAGCGCCATTATCCCCGCGATCAGGGCCGCTGCAATATAAAAAGCCATGCGAACACCTCGCTCGCATGGCATTATTGCCCATTCGGCCCGCGCTTATGCACGGCCCGGCAGCCGCGCGCGCCTGCTCCTCCGGGCGCGTCATCGGGCAGGGCATTTCCGCATTGCCCGGAGAACGGCGTGAGCGCCGCCTGCCGCCCGACCGCTCATCGCGCCCCGAGCCATGCAAAGGCGGCGGGGGAACCTGTTCCCCCGCCGCGTCGCTTATCCGGTTGCATAACCCGGCTATGGCATTGCATCCACGCGTCAGCGCCGCCCCCCTGTCACCCGACCGCTCCAACACGCCATAAGACATGCAAAGGCGGCGGGGAACCATTCCCCAACCGCGTCGGCTTATCCGGTCGCACACACGGATATGGCAATGCTTCCCAGCCCAAGAAGCGGCAATCGCCGCCGCCTGCTGCCCGACCGCTCAGTGCCACAATCCATGCAAAGGCGGCGGGGAACCATTCCCCCGCCACGTCGGCTTATCCGGTCGCACACCCGGATATGGCGTGGCTTCCCCGCACAATCGCCGCCGCCTTTCACCCGACCACTCATCATGCCCAAGCCACGCAAAAGCGGCGGGGGAACCATTCCCCCGCCGCGTCGGCTTATCCGGTCGCACACACGGATATGGCAATGCTTCCCAGCCCAAG
>JBJEUC010000528.1:0-1912 GCA_051883635.1 Candidatus Fimadaptatus sp. | reverse complement strand
TTGCGGATGGTCTGGGTGGCCTTGTAGCCGTCCATGTTGGGCATCTGGATGTCCATCAGTATCAGGTCGTAATAGCCCGCCTCGGCCTTTTCCAGCATGTCCACGCAGATTACGCCGTCGGCTGCGTGATCCACCTCGAACCCGGCCTCCTCCAGTATCGTGATGGCTATCTCCGCGTTCAGCTCGTTGTCCTCCGCCAGCAGTATGCGCTTGCCCCTGAACTGCTCCATGCCGTATTCCAGGCTGCTCTCCCCCAGCAGCGCATTCTCCCGCTGCTCGGCGATGCGGTGGGGCAGGGTCACGGTGAACTTCGTGCCCTTGCCCACATGGCTCTCGACCGCTATCGAGCCCTGCATCAGGTCCACAAGCTTTTTCACTATGGCCATGCCCAGGCCGGTGCCGTTCAGGCGGCTCTCGGTGCTGGAGCGCTCCCGGGTAAACTCCTCAAACAGTATCGGCAGGAACTCCTCGGACATGCCTATGCCCGTATCCTCGATGACCGTCTGATACACGGCGTAGCCGGGGCGGTCGGAGGGCAGCTCGGTAAGCGTGAGCGTCACGCGCCCGCCGGCGGGGGTGTACTTCAGGGCGTTGCTCAGTATGTTCAGGAATATCTCCCGCAGCTTCGTGGCGTCGCAGAGCACGTGGGGGTGCTCCACCTGAACGCTCCTGACAAACGATATGCCCTTTTCGGCCATCTGCGAATCGAACAGCGCGTACAGGGAATCGTTGAATGCGTGCGCATTGCAGTAGGCCTCGTCCAGCGTCGTCTTGCCGCTCTCTATGCGGGCCATCTCCAGCACGTTGTTTATCAGCGACAGCAGGAACTGGTTGGAGGTCTGTATCTTGCGGATGTAGTCCCGCGCCAGCTCCGCATTGTCCAGATGCCGCTCCAGCAGGTCGGTAAAGCCGATTATCACGTTCATGGGCGTGCGTATGTCGTGGGACATATTGAACAGGAACGCGGACTTCGCGGCGCTGGCCGCGTTGGCTATCTCCAGCTGGGCCTTGGTATCGGCCTTGTCGTGGGCCTCGGTCACGTCGCGGCCCAGTATGTTGATTATCGCCTCGCCGTCCTCGCCGAAGCCTGCGAACACGTTTATCTCGTGCCACTCCAGGCCCTCATGCACATGCAGCGGGAAGTCCTCCGTGCCCACATGGCCGCTCTTGTCCGTATTGCCCCGGTAGGTATCCAGCGAGAGCAGCTCACGCGCCCGCTCCCGGTACTGCTCGTCCATCTTGCTGATGTAGTCGCGGTACACATCCTCGTACCTGTCGGTCGCCTGCAGCAGCGCGACGGTCTGCTCAAGGCCCGTGCCGGTGATGAGGGTATAGGTTCCGGTGGCCACGTTGACGGTCATGTTGTAGCTGTAAAGCATCTTGGTTATGCTGGACAGCTGCTGATCCCTCGCGGCGGAGGCCCTGAGCTCACGCTCCTTTATCTCCTGCTGCTGATGGGCTTCCGTGATGTCGCGGCCCAGTATGTTGGCGGTGGGCTCGCCGTTCTCGTCGGTACCCAGGAATATGTTTATCTCGTGCCACTCCACGCCGTGCTCGGTGGTGGCGGAGTATTCCAGGTTGCCTATGTAGCCCGACTCGCCCTCCCGGCCCCGCAGCGCGTCAAGGCTCGTGAAATTGCCGAAGGCCTCGGCGTAGTCCGCGGTCACGTATTGCAGCTTCTGCTGGTATGCGGTCTGGTAATCGTCGGTGGCCTCGAATATCTTTACGAAGTCCTCCATGCCGGTGCCCACTATCAGGCTGTACTTGCCGCTCACCAGATTCAGCGTGAGGTTGTAGCTGTAAAGCGTCTTGGTGATGTTGGAGAGTATCTGGTCCTTGGCGGCCACGGCCTTCAGCTCGTTCTCCCTGCGCTCCTGGGCCTGATTTATCTCGGTTATGTCCCTGCCCAGTA
>JBJEUC010000527.1:0-7792 GCA_051883635.1 Candidatus Fimadaptatus sp. | reverse complement strand
GCGGAGCAGATAGACGCGCTCGCCGCGGCGCGGGAGCGCCCGCCCCGGAGCGTGTGGCCCGCGCCTCCGCGCACCTTTGCGCCCTATGAGCTGCCCCGGGAGGAGCTGCACATGTCAAACGGCTGGGGCGGCTTTGACGATGAGGGCGCGTATGTGATATACGCGGATGAGCATCCCACGCCAGCGCCCTGGGTGAACATACTCGCAAACGAGGACTTCGGCGCGATGGTGAGCGAGACGGGCCTGGGCGCGGTCTGGCACGGCAGCAGCCGCGAGGGCCGGCTCACGCGCTGGCGCGGCGACGCGCTGGACGCGGGCTGCGAGCAGGCGCTCTACCTGCGCGACGAGATGACCGGCCAGTTCGCCTCGCTCACGCCCGCGCCCTGCGGCGCTCTGCCGGTGCGCGTGCGCCATGCGCCGGGCGAGACGCGCTTTGAAGGGCGGGCGCTGGACATCGACTACGAGCTGCGCATCATGTGCGACGCCGCCCTGCCGGTCATGTACCTGCGGGCGCGCCTCGTCAACGCGGGCGCGGGCGCGCGGCAGCTGACGCTCACCGCGCTGGTGGACTGGGTGATGGGCGAGCGCACCTCGCGCCTTACGCGGGCCTTTGCCCAGGACGGCTGCGCGCTGTGCGCGGGCGGGATGCCGGGCGTGGGCTTTGCCGCCTTCGTGCGCGAGACGGCCGAGGTGTGCGTGAACATGCTGGAGTTCATGGGCGCGGAGGGCACGCGCGCCGTGCCGGAGGCAATGCTCCGTCCGCGCCTGAACGCGGAGGAGGAGCTGCCCGAGTCGCCCTGCGGCGCGCTGCGCATAGGGCTGGAGCTTGCGCCCGGCGCGGAGACGGAGCGCACGCTGGTGATAGGCTGGGCCGAATCGGCGGGCGCTGCGCGGGAGCGCATGGCCGAGCTGCGCGCCTGGGGCCCGGAGCGGCGCATGGCGCTGGCGGGCGAAGGGCTGCGGGAGAGGCTGGGGCGGCTGCGCTTTGAGCTGCCTGACCGGGCGCTAGGCTACATGCTGAACGACTGGCTGCCCTACCAGACGCAGGCCGCCCGGCTGTGGGCGCGCGCGGGCTTCTATCAGCCCGGCGGCGCCTTCGGCTTCCGCGACCAGCTGCAGGACATGCTCCCGCTCATCGATACCGACGCGCCGCAGGTGCGCGGGCACATACTGCGCTGCGCGGCGCATCAGTTCCGCGCGGGCGACGTGCAGCACTGGTGGCACGAGCCCTATCGGGGCGTGCGCACCCGCATAACCGACGACATGCTATTTTTGCCCTATGTGACCGCGCTGTACGTGGGCCATACCGGCGACGAGGGCATACTGGAGGAGGTCATACCCTATCTGGAGGACGTTGAGATACCTAAGGGCGCGGAGGACATATACACCGAGTGCCGCCCCTCCGGGGAGCTGGATACGCTGCGCGGCCACTGCCTGCGCGCGATAGAGCGGGCCGACACGCGCGGCGCGCACGGGCTGCCGCTGATGGGCGCGGGCGACTGGAACGACGGCATGAACCGCGTGGGCGCGCAGGGCAGGGGCGAGAGCGTGTGGCTGGGCATGTTCATGTGCGAGGTACTGCGGGAGTTCGCGCCGTATTCGGGCCGGGCGGAGGCGCTGCTTGCGCGGCGCGGCGAGCTCATCGCGGCGCTGGAGCAGCACGGCTGGGACGGCCGCTGGTACCGCCGCGCCTACTACGACGACGGCCGCCCGCTGGGCAGCGCGCAGGGCGAGGAGTGCCGCATTGACCTCCTGTCCCAGGCGTGGGCGGCGCTGGCGGGCCTGGACGAGCGCAGCGTGAGCAGCGCGCTGGAGGCCGCCTGGGAGCTGCTGGTGGACGCGGATGCGGGCATAGTGCGCCTGCTCACGCCGCCCTTTGACGACGGCGCGGAGCAGCCCGGCTACATAAAGGGCTACCTGCCCGGCATACGCGAGAACGGCGGCCAGTACACCCACGCCGCGGTGTGGCTGATGCTGGCGCTGATGCGCACCGGCCAGCGGCGGCGCGCCTGGCAGGTGCTGGAGATGCTGCTGCCGCCGGGCCATGCCGACAGCCGGGCAGCCGCCGGGCGCTACCGCGTGGAGCCCTACGTGCTGGCGGCCGACATATACGGCGCGCCGCCATACGAGGGGCGCGGCGGCTGGACCTGGTACACGGGCTCGGCCGCCTGGCTGACCTACGCGGTGCGCGAGCACATGCTGGGCTTTTCGGTGCGTGCGGGCCGGCTGCGCTTTGCGCCGCGCGTGCCGGAGTACTGGCAGGAGGTGCGCGTGAGCTACGCGTGGGGCAGCGCGCGCTACGAGATAACCGCCAGCCGCAGCTGCCGCAGCGCTACGCCGCCCGAGGACGTGCGCGGCGGCTGGATAGAGCTGAAGGATGACGGCGCGGTGCATGAGATAACGCTGCCGCTGAGGTAGGGATGTTGAAGGCGACGGGGGAGTGGGCGACGGGGCGTGGTGAGGGGCCTGTTATGATACATGCGGTAAGCGCGTGCCCCCGGAGCCGTGTGGTGTACGTGCGATAACGCTGCCGCAGAGCAGCGCCGCGCCCCGCTCGCCGCAAGGCGCGGGTGAGCGGAGCGCTTGACATGCAATGCGCGGGAAGCGTTTGTCCCCGGAGCCGTGCGATGTACATGCGATAACGCTGCCGCAGAGCAGTGGCACGCCCCGCTTACCGTAAGACACGGGTGAGCGGAGCGCTTGACATGCGCGGCGAACGATACCGCTGCTGTCGGCCAGACTATGCGCCACGTTCCCAGACATCCCACGTCAAACATGCGCTTTGTGCAACACTAGTCCCTTCGCGTCCGGGCGGGCTGCACAAATAGCGCTGCGCGCGGTTGACATGCACGCCATGCAATGCTAAAATGCCAATGCCTGACCGGCGCAGTCGAGGCCTCCGTAATGGCGGTCGCGCAGGCTATTGCGCGCTTCGGCATTTGCGTGATATAATTATGCAGGGAAAAATGTGTTCCGGAGGGCGATGGGCGTGGATCTGAGGATATCGGACATACTCGCGATGCAGCAGCGGCTGCAGAAGAAGTACGAGGGCGTGTGGAACCCGCTCACGCCCGAGCAGGGCACAAGGCAGCTGCTCTGGACGCTGTGCGAGATGGGCGAGGTAGTGGACATAATCAAGAAGAAGGGCGAGCAGGCGGTCATGGAGGACGCAAAGGTGCGCGCGTCCTTCTGCGAGGAGCTGGCCGACGTGATGATGTACCTGGGCGACATACTGCTCTGCTTCGGCATAGATGCGGACGAGATATCGCGCGCCTATACCGACAAGCACGAGTACAACATGCGGCGCGAGTACAGGGGCGTTGCGCACTTTGAGAAGGATGCCGAGGGAGAGTAACAGCGCTATGCAGTACGAGGAGGACAGGCGCTTTCTGCCGGTCACGGCCGGGGAGATGCGCGCGCGCGGCTGGGACGCGCCGGACTTTGTGTACGTATCGGGCGACGCGTATGTCGATCACCCGTCGTTCGGCCCGGCGATAATCTGCCGCGTGCTGGAGCACGCCGGCTACCGCGTGGCCATGCTCAGCCAGCCCGACTGGCACGATACCCGGGACATAGAGCGCTTCGGCGCGCCCAGACTGGGCTTTCTGGTGAGCGCGGGCAACATAGACTCGATGGTCAACCACTACACCGTGGCCAAACGCCCGCGCGAAAAGGACAGCTACTCGCCCGGCGGCGAAACGGGCAGGCGGCCCGACCGCGCCACGATAGTCTACTGCAACCTGATACGGCGCGCCTATCCCCATGTGCCGATAGTGATAGGCGGCGTGGAGGCGTCGCTGAGGCGCTTTGCGCACTACGACTACTGGGACGACCGCGTGCGCAATTCGATACTGGTGGACTCGGGCGCGGACATACTCAGCTACGGCATGGGCGAGCGCTGCATACTGGAGATAGCCCGCGCGCTGGAGGACGGCGCGCTGGGCAGGCGCGCGATACGCGGCACCTGCCGCATGATGCGCGAGATACCCAGGGGCTACATCGAGCTGCCCCCGGCCGAGACGGTGCGCGCCGACAAGCGCGCCTACTGCGAGATGTTCAACCTCTGCGCGCGCGAGCAGGACCCGGTGCGCGGGCACGGCCTGGCGCAGCGCCATGGCGACAGGTATCTGGTGGCGCATCCGCCCCAGCTGCCGCTGGACGAAAAGGAGCTGGACGCGACGTTCGCGCTGCCCTTCACGCGCCGCTGGCATCCCATGTACGACGCGCAGGGCGGCGTGCCCGCGCTGGACGAGGTCAGGTTCTCGATAATGGCCACGCGCGGCTGCTTCGGCTCGTGCAGCTTCTGCGCGCTCACGTTCCATCAGGGGCGCATCGTCACCGCGCGCAGCCATGAATCGGTGCTCAGCGAGGCAAAGGCGCTTACGCGCATGCCCGACTTCAAGGGCTACATACACGACGTGGGCGGCCCCACGGCCAACTTCCGCCGCCCGGCCTGCGCAAAGCAGCTAAAGAGCGGCACCTGCCCGGAGCGGCAGTGTCTCTTCCCGGATATCTGCGCGGCGGCGCGGCCCGACCACGCCGAGTTCGTGCAGCTGCTGCGCAAGCTGCGCGCGCTGCCCGGGGTCAAGAAGGTGTTCATACGCTCGGGCCTGCGCTACGACTGGATGCTGAAGGACAAGGACCCGACCTTCCTGCGCGAGCTGGTCGAGCACCACGTGAGCGGGCAGCTCAAGGTCGCGCCCGAGCATGTGAGTCCGCGCGTGCTCAGCATGATGGGCAAGCCGGGCCAGCAGGTGTTCGAGGAGTTCGCGCGCCGCTACGCCGAGCTGAACCGGAGCCTGGGCAAGAAGCAGTACCTGGTGTGCTACTTCATGAGCTCGCATCCGGGCAGCGAGCTGAGCGACGCGGTGCGCCTGGCCGAGTTCATGCGCGACAGCGGCATACGCCCCGAGCAGGTTCAGGACTTCTACCCGACCCCCGGCACGCTCAGCACGGCCATGTACTATACGGGGCTCGACCCGCGCACCATGAAGCCGGTGTACGTGGCGCGCTCGCCGCACGAAAAGGCCATGCAGCGCGCGCTGATGCAGTACCAGCAGCCCGCAAACGCCGCCCTGGTGCGGCAGGCGCTGCGCCTGGCCGGGCGCGACGACCTGATAGGCTACGGGCCCAAGTGCCTCGTGCGGCCTGACCAGGGCCGGGGCCGCGCGGAAGGCGGCGGAGCCGGGCGCGGCCTGGCGAAGAGCGGGCAAGGCGAGACCGGCAAGAGCCGCGATGCGCGCGGCGCAGGCAAGTCACCCCGTTCCCGCGCCGACGCGGCGGACAGGAGCCGCGACACGCGCGGCGCAGGCAAGCCGGCCCGTTCCCGCGCCGAGGCGGAGGACAGGAGCCGCGACATGCGCGGCGCAGGCAAGCCGGCCCGTTCCCGCGCCGAGGCGGAGGACAGGAGCCGCGACATGCGCGGCGCAGGCAAGCCGGCCCATTCCAGGCCCGGCTCCGGGGACAGGGGCCGCAGCCCGCGCGGCGATGCGCCTCGCACGCCCGGCGGAGGGCGGGGCACAGGCCCGCGCGGCAGGCGCAGGTAAGGCAAAATACGCAAAATACATTGCGCCCCTGAGGGGCGCAAGCGGAGGCAAACATGATACACACTGTCAAGGTAAAGCTGCCCGGCGGCGAGCGCGTGCTCACCGCCGAAACGGGCGCGCGGCTCTATGAGCTGCTGGCCGGCGAGGGGATACAGTTCGAGGCGCCCTGCGGCGGACGCTGCTTCTGCGGCAAGTGCCGCGCGGTGATAAGCGACGGCGCGGGCAACGCTCTGCCCGGCATGAGCGAGGCGGAGGCGCGCTTCTTCACCGAGGAGGAGCGCGCTCAGGGCTGGCGGCTCATATGCGCCGTGACGGTCACAAGCGACCTCACCGTGCAGCTGGGCGAGCACGGTGCGCAGATACTGGCCGGCGCGGCGCAGGTGGACAGCGTGGCTCCGGCGGTGCGCTCGCGCGTGCTGGAGCTGCCCGAGCCCACGCTCGCCGACCCCCGCAGCGACCGGGAGCGCCTGGGTGCGGCGCTAGACGTGCGCATGACGCTTGAGCAGATGAAGCGCCTGCCCTACGCGCTGCGCGAGTGCGGCTTCAGGCCCGAGGCGGTCACGCTCCGGGACGAGCTGCTGTACCTGGGTGCGCCCGGCAGCGGCGTGTACGGCGTGGCGGTGGACATAGGCACCACCACCATGGTGGCCTACCTGATGGACCTTGAAAGCGGTGCGGCGGTGGACGTGATGAGCGCGCTCAACCCGCAGCGGGTCTACGGCGGCGACGTGATATCGCGCAGCGACTTCGCCTCCCAGTCGGAGGAGAACGCGCAGGGCATGCAGCGCCTGGTCGTGGAGAAGCTGGACTCCATGATAGCGGAGATGGCCGCGCGCAAGGGCGTGGACGCGGACCGCATATTCCACGTGGTCACGGTGGGCAACACCACCATGATGCACCTGTTCGCGGGCCTCACCACGCGCAACATATCGGTATCGCCCTTCATACCGGCAGTGACCGAGGAGATAACGGTGCCCGCGCGCGAGCTGGGCTTCGGGCTCCAAAACGCCATGGTCACGGTCGGCCCGTGCGTGGCGGGCTACGTGGGCGCGGATACCGTCGCGTGCGTGCTGGACTGCGGCATGGACAGGGCGGAGAAGCTCTGCCTGATGGTCGACATAGGCACCAACGGCGAGATAGCCCTGGGCAACCGCGACGGCATAGTGTGCTGCTCCACGGCGGCCGGCCCGGCGCTGGAGGGCGCGCATATCAAGCACGGCATGGGCGGCGTGAGCGGCGCGATATCGGCCGTGAGGCTGAACGGCGGCGTCGAGGTGGACGTGATAGGCGGCGGCCGCGCGCAGGGCATATGCGGCTCGGGCCTGGTGGACGCGATAGCCGGTATGCTCGACATGGGCTACATAGATGAGATGGGCGGCATGGACGAGGACGAACTGGGCGAGCTGGCCGGGGAGGACGAGGGCCGTCCCGCGCTGAAGCTCACCGGGGACATAATGATAACCCAGCGCGACGTGCGCGAGGTGCAGCTGGCCAAGGCGGCCATAGCGGCCGGCATAGAGACGCTGGTCAGGCAGCGCGGCTGCTCCTGGGACGACATAGGCGCGCTGTACCTGGCGGGCGGCTTTGGCAACTACATCGACCGCGGCCACGCGGCGCGCATAGGCCTCCTGCCGCCGCAGCTGCTCGACCGCATGCAGCCGGTGGGCAACGCGGCCGGCGCGGGCGCGCAGCGCATGCTGCTGAGCGGGGCCGAGCTGGACCGCGCCTCGGCGATAGCGCGATCGATGCAGTACCTGGAGCTCTCGGCCCGGCCCGACTTCCAGGAGCTGTTCGTGGACGGAATGTGCTTTGAATGAGCGATGGCATGGAGCGCAGGGGAGGCGCCGGCGAAAACATGCGGGGTGCGGGTGGATGAACTATTTTAATCGCCCCGATAAAAAATTTTGAATTCCCTATTGACAATTCGCGTCGATGGGTGTATCATACTCCCATCGAAAGCGAAACCATTGATGAAGAGTAGTAATCCTCCGTTGGCACGGCAAAGGGAGCCGCTGAGAGTGGGACGGCGGTACGTGCGGCAAGGACGAATGGACTTCAGAGGGTCCGGTCGAAAGGCGCTTGTCCGTAGATCGGGACGGGAGACCGCATCCGTTATCAGCGCGGCGCATATGTTGGTATGCGGAATGAGCGCGCCTGCTTGCAGGCGAAGCTGAGTGGCACCGCGGGAATACCGCCTCAGTCATTGATGACTGAGGCGTTTTTTTATTCCACAATACTCTTGCACG
>JBJEUC010000526.1:0-1914 GCA_051883635.1 Candidatus Fimadaptatus sp. | reverse complement strand
CGGCGCTTGCGGTCGCGGGCGCGCACGGCGCTCACTATGACCAGTATCACTATCAGTATGCATACCGTCACGGCCATCAGCAGCGTGAGCATGCGGCTGAGCGCCGTGTCGTAGGCGCGCACCACGCCCGGCGACAGGGTCACGGACGGCGTGGGCGCGGGCGATGCGGTGGGGGCGTCCGAGGGCACGGCTGCGCCCAGCGATATGGCGATGGGCCCGGCCAGCGCCTCGCGCGTGGCGCCGTCCTGCTGGGTCATTGTGGCCGAGAAGGTGAACATCTCGTAGCCCGTTACCGAATACTGAACGATGAGGGGCATGCTCTCGCCGGCAAGCAGCGTGTCCACATGCGCTATGGAGCCGCGCGTGCGCTCGGATATGTCTATGCCGGTGATGTCCGAGGTGCCGTTGTTGCACAGAAGCAGCGTGAACGTGACCGAATCGCCGCTGGCGACCGAGGTGCGGTCGGCCTGCGCGCTGAGCGTGAGCCCGTCGTCGCTGGAGTTGCTCACCACGTCTATCGTGAGCGAATTGGATACGGCGGTCACGTCGCTGCCGGTGGTGTCGTTGGCGGTTATCGTGAACTTGAAGGTGGTGCGCGACTGTATGCGCACGGCCTTGGCGTAAACGGTGTCCTTGCCCGCGCGCAGATCGTCCACAAAGCCCAGATCGCCCAGCACCTGGTCGCTGAGCTGTATCTTGCGGTAGCCCACGTTGCCGTTGTTTATCAGCTTGCAGCGCAGCATTATCGTGTCGCCGGGGTTCACGAGCGTGGCGTCCGATTCGAGCACTACCTCCAGGCTGGGCTGGGCTATCTTGATGGTGGAGGCGGATATCTCCTTTTCGACTATGTCCTGGCTGCCCTCGTAGGAGTAGGACACCTGCGGCACGCTGGTGAGCGCGGTGGTGCCCACAGTCACGCGGCGGGTGAAGGTCTTTTTTTCGTCCACGGCCAGCGCGTCCAGCGTGTCCACCGTGCCGAAGAGCGAATCGCTCACGGTCACGTCGGTCAAGGGCACGTTGCCGGTGTTCTTGACGGTGTAGGTGAGGGTCACGCGCTGCCCGGGCTGGGCGTAGGTCATGGACTGCGAGCGGCTGAATTCCAGCGCGGGCTGCGCGCTCACGCGCTCCACGTCGGCGCTCAGCTCTTTGGAGAAGGTCTGCTCGTATTCGGGGTCGCCCTTGGCCAGCACGTACGATACCGTGCAGGTGACCTTGCCCCCGGAGAGCATGTCATCGCTTATGGCGAGCGCGCCGCTCCAGGTGTAGGCCTCGCTCAGGTCGAGGTCGCGCGGGCCCCACAGCACTGCGCCGTCCGCGTCGGTCAGCGTCACGTCGCAGATAACGTCGTCGCCGTCGTTGCTGAGCGTCACCGTGGCCGGACAGTCGCCCGGCTTGGGCACGCCCTCGCTTGCCAGCGTGAGCACGGCGCCCAGCGGGTCGTAGGCCTCGTATTCCTCCGTGAGCGCCTGCGCCGCGGAGCCGATTATGCCGGACGGCACGGACTCGGCACATGCGCACAGGGGCAGGCAAAGCGCCGCGAGCGCGCAGACGAGCGCCCATGCGCCTGCGACCGATAAGCGTCCGCGCTGTGCCATGCCGCTCTGCCTCCTTTTGCCCGGCGTGGGCCGTCCCTTGCCGCGTAAGATAGTACATTTTATTTTATGGCAATCGCCATCGGTTGTCAAGTTTCAGAATGAATCGACAAAAATAGGTATCATTTTATTCAGAAATGTCATTAAAGTGCAAGAAGCGCGCTTACGGTAATATGCGGATTCAGACTATCAAAACCCCGGGAGAGTTCGCGAGGGCCGCAAGCCCTCCCGGGCTTAAATCGAATCCGGCGGCGTGTATGCCAGAAACGCGGCAATTTCTTCGGAGGGGAGCTTGCCCCCGGAGAAGAAATTGCTTCCTTGC
>JBJEUC010000525.1:0-1919 GCA_051883635.1 Candidatus Fimadaptatus sp. | reverse complement strand
GTGATACCGGATAAATGCAGGAGGCGGTCGCTATGCTGAACGAAAACCTTTCGCGGATAAGGAGGGAGCGCGGCCTGACCCAGGCGGCCCTGGCAAATAAGCTGAATGTCGTGAGGCAGTCCGTTTCCAAATGGGAAAATGGAACGGCAGTGCCGGATGCAGACATGCTGTGCAGACTGGCGGACGCCCTGGATGTGTCGGCCGCAGAGCTTTTGCGCGGTTCGGAGCGGGAACCCCGGACGGATACGGCGGCGGGCGCAGGGCAACGGGTGGAGACAAGTGAGCAGCAGGCCGTCAGAAGCGGAACAGGCGGCAATGCGCTGAAGGTCGCTCTGGAAGCCGTGATAGGGTTGGTCTTGCTGACAGCCCTTGTGATGGTATTGAATATGTCCGCAGATGCTCCCGCCGTCGACAGCAACGCGGCGGCGCAAGAGGCCGACGCTGAAGAAGCCGCCGCCGGAATCGCCGTTGAGCTGGGCGAAGATGGAATACCGCTGCCTGGGCGTATAGACCCCGATGAGGAACACGCGCTGCGCGATCTTCTGGGAAGCAGGAACATATCGAGGGCGCAGATGATTGCGTCCTGGGGCAGGCCGGCGCGCGAGAGCGATGGGAGCGCGTCGTGGTTCGTTGGCGATGACAGGGTAATGACCGTGTTTTTCAATGAGTCCCACTATGCTTATGATTGCGGTATGGAAAGCAGATGATGCCGTTCGGCCCGAAGGAAACATGAGCGCACGCATATTCGGCCAAACCATATGCGCGGCAAAGTCGAGCGCATGGCCGGGGAGCTCCGCGCGGGGAACGGCATGTCCTGCGCGGATATGCGGCCATACTCACAATGCACAAGGGCGTGACTTGAGCGGTCACGCCCTTGTGCATTGTGAGCGTTGAAAAACCCCGGTTTTTAAGCGCTCTGGGCCGGTCGCCTGAGATTCTGCGGAATTTCCGGGCGGCGACCGGAACGGGAAGGCATTTTCGGGAGTGACGTACACACCGTCACTTCCTATCGGATAGGCTGTCCTGCGAAACTTTGTCAATAGTCTGAATGCGCCGCGCGCCAGACCACATATTTATGCGGAGCCATGTGCGGCTGCCGTGTGCGCGTATGGGCTGCGGACGGCGCTGTATTGCGGCGTGTGTACGCACCGCAACTCGCTTCCTCTCCGCTCCTCATAGTCCGACCGCGCGCCGGTTCCCGGTCTGCCCTGCGCCCCTGCTACCTGCGCTCACATCCCGCGCGGCGCGGAGGGGTCTATCCCGAACAGCCTCAGCCCGTTTGCCAGGCAGCGGGCGGCGAACTCCTCCGGGTCCTCGCCCCGGAGCGCGGCGACATGCGCCGAGGTGTGGCGCACGTAGGCGGGCTCGTTGCGCTTGCCGCGCATGGGCACGGGCGCGAGGTAGGGGCAGTCCGTCTCGGTGAGCAGGCGGTCCGAGGGCACATAGCGCGCCACGTCGGGCAGGCGGGCGGCGTTTTTGAACGTGACCGGCCCGGCTATCGATATGTAAAAGCCCATGTCCAGGTATTCGCGCGCGACCTCCACGCTGCCCGAGAAGCAGTGCATCACGCCTGCGGGCAGCTCCTGCCGGTGCGCGCGCAGCAGGTCGAGCGCATCGCCGTGGGCATCGCGTATGTGCATTATCACGGGCCTGTCCAGCTCGCGGGCCAGCAGCAGCTGGCGCAGGAACACCTCCCGCTGCACCTCGTGCGGCGCGTTGTCGTAGTAGTAGTCCAGGCCTATCTCGCCCAGCGCGACGGCCTTGGGCGCGGCCATCCAGCCGCGCAGGCGCGCCTCGCTGTCCGCACCGAAGCGCAGCGCGTCCTGCGGGTGCACGCCGGTGGCGGCGTACAGCCCGGGGTGTTCGGCCGCCAGGCTCAGCACGGGCTGCCCGGGCTGAGTGCCGTCGCCCACGCATAC
>JBJEUC010000524.1:0-1922 GCA_051883635.1 Candidatus Fimadaptatus sp. | reverse complement strand
AAGGAGATACACGGCGAGGCCACCGAGGCACCCACCACGGCGCCTACCGAGGCTCCCGACAAGCCCACCCCGCCGCCAGCCGCAACCGAGTCGCCCGCGCATCCCACTCCGCCCTCGCCCACCGACCCGGCCGACGCGGTGCTGCTCATCGATTCCGACAAGTATGAGTATTCCGTAGGCGACATAATGGCGCTGGACGCCTCCCTGCATACGCCCGACATGCTCATGCTTATACGCGACGAGATACTGGCGCGCCACGGATACGTGTTCGATACGTCCACCGAGGAAGGCGCGCTGGCCGACGCTTACTTCCGCAAGCTCAACTGGTACGTGCCGGACAGCTCGTTTGACCCGACTGCCGAGGGCGCGCTCAACAAGTTTGAGCAGGCCAATTACGAACTGATGAACCGCATAATCGCCGGCGAATACGGCGATCCCCTCGAATGGGAGGAAGCCGTAGGCTGACGGCGTGCAGCTCAGGCTATGCAAAACAGCCCGGACATCGTCCGGGCTGTTTTCATGCATGTGTGCGTGCGATATATGCGGGGCGTTCCCGCGCCGTTGCCGGTATCGCAGGAGCTGCGTGCGTAAGCTGATACCCCGCTTTCCCCTGCCGGACGCTCCGAATGCGCATGGCGGGTCGCGCCGTGCGGGCTGCGCGAACGCGAGGCAGGCACCGCACATGGCCCGCACCGCAGGGTATTGCAGGAACACAGACGAGAGCCGATGCCACGCTTTCCCCTGCCAGACGCTCCGAGTGCGCAGGGCGGGTCGCGCCGTGCGGGTCACGCGAACGCGCGGCAGGCACCGCCCATGGCCCGCGCCGTAGCCGATATCTCGAGAGCGGCGGATGTGAGCCGATACCATGCTTTCGCCGGCTAGACGCTCCATGCGCGCCTGCACGAACGCGAGGCAGGCACTGCCCGCGGCCCGAACGCCGCGCGAAAAGAGCGGTGTTGGTGACAAGCTTGAAGGCCGCACCGCAGCCGGTATCGCAGGAGCTGCGTGCGTAAGCTGATACCCCGCTTTCCCCTGCCGGACGCTCCGAATGCGCATGGCGGGTCACACCGTGCGGGCTACGCGAACGCGAGGCAGGCACCGCTCACGGCTCAAACACCGCACACAAAACGCAGCCCCCGCTTCATCAGAAAGCGGGGGCCGCTGTATGCATCGGCGATTCACTTTTCGGGGTCAAACAGCGTGCAGCCCATCGCGCGGAAGTAATCCATGCGTTCGCGTATGTCACTGACCTCGACCCGGTAGTATGAGGCCAGGCAGCGCTCGCACATGAACTCGGTCGCGCCGCGGTTGACCAGCTTCCTGGTTACGGCCACCTCGTCGCGCGTGAGGCGCGCGCCGCACTGCTTGCAGACCGAAGCGGTAAGGTCGTGGCCGCTCATGCCTTTGCGATGCGGGCGATGTAGACCGCGCAGTCGTGCGCATCGACGTAGGGGTTGAAGTAGTCGCGCTTTACGCCGATGTTCTCGCCGGTGAAGGCGTCGGTGAGCTCAAAGCCGTAGCCGCTCTGGTAGGGCAGGCCCGCGTTGGCAAAGGTGAAGGACACCTCGCCGCCCTTTTCGCCCAGGTTGAAGTAGCCTATCGCGAACTCACCGTCGGACATGTGCTTTATGAAGGTGAGCGCGGTGTGATCGGGATTGTTCCACCAGTCCGCGCTGCCGTACTGGGCCTTGCCGTCGAACACCTGATAGGGCGCGCGGCTCTCTATGTCCTGATTGATGCGGATGAGGTTTTTGTTGAGCACCAGCTGCTTGCAGTAGTCGCTCATGCTGCGGATATCGCCGCCCAGCATGAGGGGCGCGCTGAACATGGCCCACAGCGCGAACTGGGTCTTGTAGTCGGTGTCGGTGCAGGCCTTGCCCAGGGCCACGTTGCCCTTGCCGTACATGCCCACGGTGAGCATG
>JBJEUC010000523.1:0-1926 GCA_051883635.1 Candidatus Fimadaptatus sp. | reverse complement strand
TACGACAAGAACTCGATCGTGCCGGTAGAGGGCAACGAGCTGGGCGTGGACGGTGCCTATGACTGCGGCACCATATGCGACCTGATGCACACCACCACCGCGCGCGTGCAGGCCGTGTACGGCTCCGACTTCTACAAGGACACCCCCGCCGTGACCGTGAACGACTTTGGCGAGGGCCTGGCCTGGTACATCGCCTCGCGCGTGGACCGCGCCTTCCTCAAGCAGTTCTACGCCCGGCGCATAGCGGATCTGGGCATAGACCGGCTGGCCAGGGAGCTGCCCGAGGGAGTGCTGACCGCTTCCCGCGACGGCGAGGACGGCGCTCAGTATGTGTTCTACATGAACTTTGACCATGAGGCGCGCACGGTCGTGCCGCTGGACGGCTGCCGCGACCTCATCACCGGCGAAGCCGTGACCGGCCCCATAGAGCTTGCGGGCCTGAGCGGCGTTACGCTGGTGCGCGACCGGTAATATACGGCGCGGCGCGCAGGGCATAGGGGCCGTGCGCGCCGCGCGCATTCTGGAGGAATGGATATGGATAAAATACAGCTGGGCCGCACCGGCCTCACCGCGACGTCGGTCTCCTTTGGCGCGCTGCCGGTACAGCGCCGCAATATGGAGGACGGCGTGCGCCTCCTGCGCAGCGCATACGACAACGGGGTGCGCTTCTTCGACACGGCGCGCGCCTATTCGGACAGCGAGGAGAAGATAGGCAACGCGCTTTCCGACGTGCGCCACGATATAGTGATAACCTCCAAGTCCCCCGCCAACAACGGCGCGGACTACATGAAGGACCTGGAGACCAGCCTGCGCATGCTCAAGACCGACTATATCGACGTGTATCAGTTCCACAACAAGCAGTTCACGATAGCCCCGGGCGGCGCGGACGGGCTCTACGACGCGGCGCTCAAGGCCAAACAGCAGGGCAAGATACGCTTTATCGGCCTTACGCAGCACTCGCTGGAATACGCCAACGAGGCCGTGGACAGCGGCAACTTCGATACGCTGCAGTTCCCGTTCAGCTATCTCGCCTCGGAGGAGGACGTGAAGCTGGTGGACAAGTGCCTGGCCAGCGGCATGGGCTTTATCGCGATGAAGGCGCTCTCGGGCGGGCTTTTGACCAACGCGCGGGCGATACACGCCTTCATGCGCGCGCATCCGGGCGTGGTGCCGATATACGGCATACAGCGCCAGGAGGAACTGGACGAGTTCCTGGCCGCCGACCGCGAGGGCGTGACGCTGGACGACGAGCTGCGCGCCGTGATAGAGAAGGACCGCAGGGAGCTGATAGGCTCGTTCTGCCGCGGCTGCGGTTACTGCATGCCCTGCCCGGTGGGCATACCGCTCAACAACGCCTCGCGCCTGATACAGCTGCTCACCCGCTCACCCATCAAGGGCTGGATGACGCCCGAGTTCAAGGAGCAGATGGACAGGGTGGAGAACTGCACGCACTGCGGCGTTTGCGCCACGCGCTGTCCCTATCACCTCAAGCCCTATGAGCTGATACCCGAAAGCCTGAAGTTCTATCGCAAGCTCTATGCCGAGTTCACTGCGCAAAAGGAGGAGTAACATGAGCGGTACCGGAATGTGCCCGGAGCGCCTTCGGGCGGTGGACAGGCTGCTGTCCGGCTGGGTGGAGCGCGGGGAGCTGCCCTGCGTGCAGGCGCTGGTGATGCGCCACGGCGAGGATGCCTTCAGCGCCGCGTATGGCATGGCCGATATGGAAAAGGGCGCGCCCCTGCGCGATAACTCCATATTCCGCATATTCTCCATGAGCAAGGTGTTCACTTCGGCGTGCATGATGCAGCTGCATGAGCGCGGCCTGTTCAAGATGCACGACCCGCTGAGCAAGTTCATACCCGAGTACAAGGACGTGAAGGTGGGCACGCTCACGCCCCTGGGCGATATCCAGATGGTCGAGCCCCG
>JBJEUC010000522.1:0-7858 GCA_051883635.1 Candidatus Fimadaptatus sp. | reverse complement strand
ATGTGATACTGTGCCATCACGACGAGGACAAGATCCACGACCCGATGTCCGAGCTGTTGCGCGATGCGCACATACTCAGCGAGTACACCGGCCCGCGCCACGCGGTGCGCAAATGCGAGCTCAAGCGCCTCACGCAACTGGTGCCGGAGTGGAAGCTGCTGGACCCGCAGCGCTCGCAGGTCATAGAGCCCTCCGAGCCCGTCTATCAGGGCGACCGTTACGCGCTGGCCGAGGTGGCGCAGACGCTGGCCGCGCAGCGCATATCGTGGTACGCCGGCGAGCCGGACGCGCTGAACATATCCCGCTACTGGCCGGAGGAGGACGCCTTCGAGCGGCTCACCGGCGACTGGTCGGCGGCGTTCGTCTACCATTGCTGCTATGAGTTGGGGTTCATACTGCCGCTGCGCGCGCCCGATGTGGAGCAGCGCTTCGACCGCATAAAGGGCTGGCTGGACTTTGCCAGCAGGCTCAACAACGGGTTTTACCATCCCAAGGGCGAGAGCGGCTTCTTGCCGGAGCGGGGCGACATCGTCATATTCGACCGCATACTGGAGGACAAGCTGCCGGCCGACCACATGGGCGTGGTCGTCATGACCTCGCCCGAGCGCATCACGGTAGCGGAGGGCAATGCGCGCGGCAGCAACGTTTCGGACGTGATAGAGCACTCTGCCACGCATCACGTGCGGGGCTACATCCGCCTGCCCAACGACTACCGCGTGGGCCGCTCGTTCAACTGACGCACGGCTCCTGCAAACGCACATCATGCACGCGCCCGCTGCAACGCAGCGGGCGTTATTGTATGCGCGAGCATTGCCGACTGTCGCCGCGCGTTTATGCTGAGTCCGGCGCGCTGGGCTATTGCGCGGAGGCAGGGGAGTGCGCAGGCTCTGTCGTCCCACGCCGCGCAATGCTGTTTAGGCATTGCTTCATTTAGAACGCGCACAATGCCATTGCGCGAGCATGGCCGACCGTAGCCGGGCCATAGAGCAGCAGCAGGTAAGCTCGTCGCTCTCCGTGTCAAACCACGCAATGTGTTTTATGCTTTGCTCCATTTAGAACGCACCTGCCGCCTATGCGCGAGCATATCCGACCGTAGCTGCACATTCGGCCTGCTTCCGTCGCGCTTGCTATTTCGCGGCAGCAGGTAAGCACGTCGCTCTCCGCCTCACGCAGCACAATGCGCTTTATGCCTTGCTTCATTTAAAACGCGCCCACTGCCTACGCGCGAGTATGGCCGACCGTCGCCGCACGTTCGGACTACATCCATCCCACTAATACATAACGCGTCAGGGGAGTACGTACTCTCCGCGTCACTCCCCGCAATTCACTCAACCCTTGCTCCACCATGCATCCGCCACCGGCGTTCCCGTACGCGCACCGTCATGGCCACCCATCCCTCACCCGCGCTCCGCAGGCCGGTCGCTCTGCACCGTGAACACCAGATGGGGCATGTCGATGCCGTAGTAGTGCTTCACGAACTCGCGCGTGGGCTGCATGCCGTTGCGCAGCGCCACGCGCTGCGAGGCCAGGTTGCTGTCGCGGATTATCGAGCACACCTCGTCCGCGCCCAGCACTTCGAAGGCGTAGCGCTTGCAGGCGCGCGCCGCCTCGGTCGCGTAGCCCCTGTGCCAGTATTCCTTGCGCAGCAGGTAGCCTATCTCCAGATGCTGCTCGCCCTCTATGTCCTGCATCGTAAGCCCGCACTGGCCTATCAGCTCGCCGCCGTCCCTGAGCGTCATGGCCCACAGCCCGAAGCCGTATTGCCGGTAGCGCGCAAGCTGCCGCTCGAGCCAGTCCCGGGCCTCCGCGTCGCTGAAGGCGTGCGCGTAGGCGTACATGACCTCCTCGTCCTTAAGCATCAGGCACAGCGCGGGCAGGTCGTCCGGCGTCATCTCGCGCAGTACCAGCCGGTCGGTTTCAAGTATCGTTTTGCCCGGAGCGTTCATGGCGTTTCCTCCCGCAGTAAAAGTTTAAGCCCCGGCGTGCCGGAGCGCGTCGGAGCTTAAAGCGTCATTTGTCAGCGAACTATCATGCTCTCGCCGGTCATCTCGGCGGGCTTTTCTATGCCCATGATGTCCAGCAGGGTGGGGGCCAGGTCGGCCAGACGGCCGCCCTCGCGCAGCTTGACGTCCTTTTCGGCCGGATTCACGTAGATAAGCGGCACGGGGTTGGTGGTGTGCGCGGTGAAGGGCTCGCCGGTCTCGGGGTCGACCATCTGGTCGGCGTTGCCGTGGTCGGCGGTTATCAGCAGCGCGCCGCCCTGGGCGAGCACGGCCTTGACCACCTTGCCCACGCACTCGTCCACTACGCGCACGGCCTTTTCGGCGGCGGGCATTATGCCCGTGTGGCCGACCATGTCGCAGTTGGCGAAGTTGAGTATCATCATGTCGTACTTGCCGGACTCGATGCGGCTCACGGCCTCCTCGGTCACGGGGTAGGCGCTCATCTCGGGCTGCAGGTCGTAGGTGGCGACCTTGGGGGAGGCGATAAGCGCGCGATCCTCGCCCTCGTTGGGCGCTTCCACTCCGCCGTTGAAGAAGAAGGTCACGTGGGCATACTTCTCGGTCTCGGCTATGCGCAGCTGGTTGAGGCCCTTGCTGGCCACGTACTCGCCCAGGGTGTTTTTGAGCGTCTGGGGCTTGAAGGCTATCTCGAGGTTGGTGAAGGTCTCGTCGTACTTGGTCATCGACACGAAGTGTACGCTCTGGTATCCGCCCTCGCGCTCGAAGCCGTCAAAGTCGGGCTCTATCATCGAGCGGGTGAGCTCACGGGTGCGGTCGGGGCGGAAGTTGAAGAATATCACGCTGTCGCCGGCCTTGACCTGGGCCACGGGACGGCCGCCCTCGGCCAGCACCACGGTGGGCTGCACGAACTCGTCGGTCTCGTTCTTCTCATAGGACTGCGCCATGGCGGCGGTCGCGCTTATCGCGGTCACGCCCTTGCCGCAGACTATCGCGTCGTAGGCGCGCTTTACGCGGTCCCAGCGCTTGTCGCGGTCCATGGCATAGTAGCGGCCGGACACGGTGGCTATCGCGCCGAAGGACTCGCTGTCCATGAAGTTCTGCAGCTGGCGCACGTACTCAATGCCGCTGGACGGAGGCACGTCGCGGCCGTCCATGAAGCAGTGTACGTACACGTTCCTGAGCCCCTGCTGCTTGGCCAGGCGTATCAGCGCGAACAGATGCTCGATGTGGCTGTGCACGCCGCCGTCGCTCAGCAGGCCCATCAGGTGCAGGTCGCCGCCCGACTGCTTGCAGCTGTTTATCGCGTTCAGGAACGCCTCGTTGGTGAAGAAGTCGCCGTCGCTTATGGACTTGGTTATGCGGGTCAGCTCCTGATAGACTATGCGGCCCGCGCCCAGGTTCATGTGGCCAACTTCGCTGTTGCCCATCTGGCCGTCCGGCAGGCCCACGTCCATGCCCGAGGCGCCTATCTGGGTGTTGGGGTACTCGGCGCGCAGCGCGTCCAGGTTGGGCGTGCCCGCCTGGAATATCGCGTTGCCGTCATGGCTCGGGTTGATGCCGAAGCCGTCCATTATGATAAGAGCGGTAATGCCTTTTTTCATTTCAAGTACGCTCCTTTTAGCGGCCCATGGCCACGACCTTGGCAAAGTCGGGCGCCTTGAGGCTCGCGCCGCCGATGAGGCCGCCGTCTATTTCGGGCTGCTCCATCAGGCCCTTTACGTTGCCGGGGTTCATGCTGCCGCCGTACTGTATGCGCACCTTGCCGGCCAGCTCGTCGCCGTAGCGGCCCGCGATGGCCTTGCGGATCACGCCGATGGTCTCGTTGGCCTGCTCGTCGGTAGCGGTCTTGCCGGTGCCGATGGCCCAGACGGGCTCGTAGGCGATAACGCAGGTCTCGATCTCCTCGCAGGTGAGGCCCTCCAGCGCCATCAGCGTCTGATAGGACACTATGGTGTTGGTATAGCCCGCCTCGCGCTCGTCGAGCATCTCGCCCACGCAGATGATGGGCTTGAGGCCGGCCTTTACGGCGGCGGTAGCACGCAGGTTGACGGTCTTGTCGGTCTCGCCGAAGTACTGACGGCGCTCGCTGTGGCCGATTATCACGTACTCGCAGCCCACGGCCTTGAGCATGTCGCAGCTCAGCTCGCCGGTGAAGGCGCCGCTGGCCTTGAAGTGAACGTTCTGCGCGCCCACCTTGATGTTGGTGCCCTTGACGGCCTCGGCCACGGGAGCCAGGTTGACGGCGGGCGGGCATACTACTACGTCGCACTCGGCGTCCTTGACCAGCGGTATCAGCTCGGTCACCAGCGCCACGGCCTCGGCGGGGGTCTTGTTCATCTTCCAGTTGCCGGCGATTATCGGTTTGCGCATATTACTTACCTCCGTAAATTGTATTTTACAAAACGCGCGCCACCCGGCGCACAGGGCTCCGGGACGGAACGCCCTCTTTCCACAGGATACATTATACCGCCTCATTATGTACATAAGCGCAGTGGGGCGGTTAATTTTTGCGCCAAAAACAGGGCAGGGGAGAAGCCCTGCCCCCGTGACCGGCAGGTCGGCCGTTTGCGCCTGAGGCGCGCGCAGTGCCTTGTGGGCAGCGTGTCAGGCCATCGCCCTTCGCGCAGGAATGCCTGAGCGGTCTGGCGCCCGACATTGCCTGGCTGGCTTTCGGCCCTCCACTGCGTGCGCCGCGCCTGTCGGGCGGAATAAGCTGCATTTGGCGGCAATGGCGGGGGAGCAAGCTCCCCCGCCACCATAGTGCCAAAGATATTACTTGTCGTCCAGAGCGGCTACGCCGGGCAGCTCCTTGCCCTCGAGGAACTCCAGGGAAGCGCCGCCGCCGGTGGAGATGTGGGTCATCTTGTCAGCATAGCCCAGCTTCTCTACGGCCGCCGCAGAGTCGCCGCCGCCGATGATGGTGATGGCGTCGGTCTCGGCCATCGCCTTGGCCACAGCCTTGGTGCCGTGCGCGAAGTTCGGGAACTCGCTCACGCCCACCGGGCCGTTCCAGATGATGGTCTTGGCCTTGTGGATCTCGTCGGCGAACATCTGCTGGGTCACAGGTCCTATGTCCAGGCCCTCGAAGCCGTCGGGTATCTCGGTGGAATGCACGGTGATGCGCAGCGCATCGTTGGAGAAGGAGTCGCCGGCCTCGTTGTCCACGGGCAGCAGCATCTTAACGCCCTTCTCCTTGGCCAGAGCCATCAGCTCCTTGGCCAGCTCGACCTTGTCCTCCTCCAGCAGGGACTTGCCTACGTGGCCGCCCAGCGCCTTCTGGAAGGTGTAGCTCATGCCGCCGCCGATGAGCAGCACGTCGACCTTGTCGAGCAGGTTCTTGATGACGCCGATCTTGTCGGAGACCTTAGCGCCGCCCAGTATCGCCAGGAAGGGACGGGTGGGGTTCTCAAGAGCCGCGCCCATCACGCCCAGCTCCTTGCCGATGAGGAAGCCGGCCGCGCAGGGGGTCAGGTAGTGGGTAACGCCCTCGGTGGAGGCATGCGCGCGGTGCGCGGTGCCGAACGCGTCGTTGACATACGCCTCGGCCAGGGAAGCCAGCTCCTTGGCGAAGGCGGGATCGTTCTTTTCCTCTTCCTTGTGGAAGCGGACGTTCTCGATCAGCATGGCGTCGCCGGGCTTGAGCGCGGCGGCCATTTCCTTGGCGCTGGGGCCGATGACGTCGGCGGCCAGCGGCACGTCCTTGCCCAGCAGCTCGGTCAGGCGGGCAGCCACGGGCTTGAGGGAATACTTCATATTGAACTCGCCCTTGGGACGGCCCATGTGGGAGCACAGTATAACAGCGGCGTTGTGCTCAAGCAGGTACTTGATGGTGGGCAGCGCGGCGCGGATGCGGGTGTCGTCGGTGATGTTGCCATCGCCGTCCAGCGGCACGTTGAAGTCGCAGCGCACCAGAACCTTTTTGCCGGAAACCTGGATGTCTTCGATAGTCTTCTTGCTCATGATCGTCAACACTCCTTGCTTATTTGGTCAACCGCTATTGATGTTATTATAGCACACTCCTGTGCTGTGTGGCAAGCTGAATATTGTGCAGTATCTGCCTTGCGGCGCCCTCGTCCGTCACCAGCAGGTCATGCCGGTGATGGCGGGTCACGGCCAGTATCGCGTCGGCCTTGCGCGCGCCTCCCGCGACGGCTATCACCTGGGGCACGTGCTCCACATGCTCTATGTCCAGGCCCACGCTGGTGGCGGCCATAACGGGCCGGCCCTCGCTGTCGAAGTAGTAGCCGAAGGCCTCGGCCACCGCGCCCCGGCTCCTGAGTGCGGCGAACTCCTCGGGCTGCATGCGCCGGTTGCGCGCCATGTCGTCCGCGCGGCCTATGCCGTACATCAGCACGTCCGTGCGGCTGAGCATGTCCATTACCTCGCGTATCTCGGGGAGCTTCACCATCTCCCGCTGCGCCGCGGGGGTGAGGGTATCGGGCAGGTGCATCAGCCGGTGATGACCGCCCAGCCTGCGCGCTATCTCGGCGGCCAGCGTGCCCGCCTGGGTCTCGACCGTGCGGCCCAGTCCGCCGCGCGCGGGCAGCACCTGTATGTCTATCGGCGGCCCGGAGGGGATGTTGCGCGCCACTGCGGCTATCGTGGTGCCGCCGGTAACGGCCAGCGTTGCGCCGTCGTGCAGGGTGGGGCGCAGCTTGCCCGCCGCGACTCGGCCCATTTCGTCCAGCACGCTGGGGTCCTCGTCGGAGTCGCCCGCGCATACTATCACGCGGGCCACGCTCAGCAGATGGGTGAGCTTGGTCTCCAGCGAGCTGAGCGCCCGCATGGAGCGCACCAGCGACTGGGCCGTCCTGAGCGGCTCCGCCGCAGCCTCGGTCAGCTCCATGCCGGAGGCGTCTATCCTGAGATAGCCGGAGTTCTTCAGCTCGTCGGCCAGCGAGCGCACCTCCCGCTCGCTCATGTGCAGCCTGGCCGCCAGCGCGCGCCGGCCCACCGGCTGCAGCGCGGCTATGCGGTCGAGCATCATAGCCAGGTTGAAAACGGGCTGCATCAGCGTGGGCGTAAGCTTTGTAAGGTCATGAATTGTCTGCTCGTCCATCGCGTCACTCCCATCACTATCGGGTGAAAATTGCCCCACTTGGCTTTTTTTGCCCCTCGATTTCAGTATACTATAATTTTTCGGATTTGGCAAGCGTTTGCCGCGCTTTTGTTGCGGCGGCGGAGTTCACGAATATGCCATAGCCCTGCGCTTGCCATAATCGGCAAACTGCGGTATACTTTTACGGGAAATCGGAGTGCTCGAAGGGAGGCGCATGCGCTTGGCAGGCGGCAAAAGGCGCATAAGAAAGAAGCTATCGGCGCAGAAGCTGAAGGCCAAGCAGCTTTCTGCGCGCATGAAGGCCCGCGCGCGGCTGCGGCGTGAGCGCGATGTGGACATAGTATATGAAACGCCCATCACCCTGCGCTCGAAATTCGCCTGGATAACCATAGTGCTGATGGTGCTGGTGATAGTCGCGGCCAGCATCCGCGTACACCCGGCGCATTTCCGCGTGGAGTATGCCATGACCGAAACGGGCGAGAATCCGTACATGGGCACGCTGGATGCGGAGGACGGCTATCTTGTCAGCGCGCGCGTGAGCTGGGCCGAGGCGGAGCCCGCCGAGGGCGAATACGCGCTGCCCGGCGACATGGCTCCGCTGGAGGGCGGGCTAAGGTATGTGCTTATCCTGGACGCGGAGGAAGCGCCCGGGCACGTCAGGCAGGCCGCCGCCAATGAGGAGGACGCGAATGCCTACACAGAGGGGCGGCTGCGCCAGTGCGTGAGCGCGCTGTGCCAGCTCATGAGCGAGCGCGGCGACTGCGCGTATATACAGACCGACGCGGCGCTTTCCGATATGAGCGCGTGCGAGGAGGGCATATACATACTCTGCCTG
>JBJEUC010000521.1:0-1932 GCA_051883635.1 Candidatus Fimadaptatus sp. | reverse complement strand
CAATATCTCCTTTTGCGTTGCGCCCGGCGCATGTATTGCAAAATGCGGCGCTCATTTGCGCGGCGCCTGTTGTCAATGCATATCTCGTATAATAGTACCATTGCGCAGGCTAAAAATCAATCGTCATTTTATTGGAAATGACAAGTTGCGCCCGAAATGCCCCGCATTCCTGCGGGAAATTGCGCAGGTGCCCCGTCCCGGCGGCACTGCGGACCGGAGCCACGGCGCCTGGGCAGGTGCGTTTGCCCCGGAAAAGCGAACTGCACGGCGGTTTGCATTATTCGGCGCGATGCGCTATAATATATGCGGGTGATGGATATGAACGAGCTACTGATAGGCACCTATACGGGCCGGAGCGATTCCAGGGGCATATACCGCGCGGTGCTGGACGACGACGGGCGCTTCTGCGCAAGCGGCCTGCTGGCCGAGGCCCGCGACCCGTCCTATATCGCGCTGGACAGCGCGGGCGGGCGTCTCTACGCGGTCGACGAGCAGAGCGGGCGCGGCGGCGTTGTGAGCTTTGCCCGGGACGCGGCGGGCTGGCGGCGCACCGGCCAGGCCGATTCGCAGGGCGGCGCGCCCTGCCATCTGAGCATATCGCCGGAGGGCGACGCGCTGGCCGTGGCCAATTACGAGGACGGCGTGGTGACGCTGTGCACGCTCAGGGACGGCGCGCTCACGGGCGAATCGCAGGCGCTGCCCGGCCGCACGGACGCGCCCGGCCGGGGCAGGCAGGAGTGCTCACACGCGCACATGTGCACGTTCGCGCAGGGCAGGCTGCTGGTGTGCGACCTGGGCTGCGACGTCGTGCGCGCCTTTGAGCGGCAGGACGGCCGCTGGCGCGAGGTCGAGCCCTGGCTGCGGCTGCCCGCGGGCGCCGGGCCGCGCCATATGGCGATAGGGCCGACGGGCGCGGTGTACGTGCTGGGCGAGCTGGACAGCCGGCTGCATGAGTTCCTGCCCGACGGCGGCGCGGAAACGCTGCCGCTCACGCCCGACGACCGCGCGGGCACGCTTGCGCCCGGGCAGGACAACAGCGGCGCGGGCGCGATAAGGCTGTCGCCGGACGGCAGGCGGCTGCTCTGCACGCTGCGCCCGCAGGGGCTGGTGTGCCTGCTGGACTTGGACACTGCTGGCCGCGCGCACTACTCGGGGGCGTTTGACTGCGGGGGCCGCAATCCCCGCGACGCGGCGTTTGCGGGCGAATATGTGGTGTGCGCCTGCCAGGACGAGGGCGGGCTGATATGCCTGAAGCCGGAAAAGGGCGGCGCGCGCGTGACGGACAGGCTCGCGCTGGGCGCGCCGGTCTGTGTGCTGAGCGTTTGATTATTTAGGAGGTTGCAATGGCGGATACGAATACCAACGACAGGCTGCATGAGCTCATAGAGCGCGCGTTTGAGTCCCTGGAGCGCATACTGCGCGAAAAGGGCATCGAGGACTGCGAAGCGCTGGACGCGGCACAGTCCTCGCGCAGCGACATGCAGCTGTGGAAAAAGCTCGACGACATGGTGCAAAGCGGAGACATATGCGGCGCGGAGAACTACCTGTTCGACGCGCTGGAGCAGAACTGCACCCCGGTGCGTCTCAAGATAGCGCGCATGTTCTATCAGGCACTAAACGCCCTTACCGACGAGCGCCTGACCGAATGCAGCTTCTCGCGCCGCGAGATACTGGACGGCATGTGGGACGCGGAGCACCTGTTCATGAGCGGTGAGGACGCGGTAGGCTAATCAGGTGGCGTGGGAGCGAGCTCCCCCGCCACTGCGTTTCGCTCAAACGACTGCGTCGTTTGAGCGAGTGATGCATCCTCTCCAGTTTCCGCTGAAATGCTGCGCATTTCCGGGCGCGGAAACTGCAAGGAAGCAATTTCTTCTCCGGGGGGGCAAGCTCCCCTCCGAAGAAATTGCCGCGAACCCGGCGTACACGCCGCCG
>JBJEUC010000520.1:0-1933 GCA_051883635.1 Candidatus Fimadaptatus sp. | reverse complement strand
GGCGAGGGCACGTCGCCTTCCAGTATTATGCGCTGACGCTTGTTGTCGATATCGGTATCGGGTATGGCCGATATGAGCGACTGCGTATAGGGGTGCAGCGGGTTCTGGTATATCTCCTCCGAGTCCGCCATCTCCATTATCGAGCCCAGGTACATGACGCCGATGCGGTCGGAAATGTACTTGACCACGTTCAGGCCATGGGCGATGAACAGATACGTGAGGCTGAAGTCCTCCTGCAGCTTTTCGATGAGGTTGAGCACCTGACTCTGCACGGACACGTCCAGCGCGGAGACGGGCTCGTCGCAGACGATGAACTTGGGCCGCAGCGCCAGAGCGCGGGCGATGCCTATGCGCTGGCGCTGGCCGCCCGAGAACTCGTGCGGGAAGCGCAGCGCGTACTGACGCGGCAGGCCCACGTAGTTGAGCAGCTCATAGCCGGCGTCCTGCCGCTCCTTGCGGCTCATTTTGGTATGCACCAGCAGCGGCTCGGTGATGATGTCCAGGCAGGTCATGCGGGGGTTGAGCGAGGAGAACGGATCCTGGAAGATTATCTGCAGCTCCTTGCGCAGCTCGCGCATCTCCCTTTTGCCGTAACCGGCGATATCGCGGCCCTTGTAGATGATGCTGCCGCTGGTAGGCTCCAGCAGCTTTATCAGCAGGCGGCCGGTAGTGGACTTGCCGCAGCCCGACTCGCCCACCAGGCCCAGCGTCTCGCCGTCCATTATGGAGAACGACAGATCGTTAACCGCCTTGACCACGAGCGGCTTTTCGCCCAGCTTGCTGCTCTTGGACACGAAGTGCTTCGAGAGGTTCCGGGCCTCTATGAGCGCGTTTGCCTTGTCAGTCAAGTTCCTTACCTCCTTCCACACGGAAGCAGCGCACCCGGCGTCCGTCCGGCAGCTCGCGCAGCGGCGGCCGCTTGTGATGGCAGACCTCCATGCACTGGTCGCAGCGCGTGGAGAACACGCAGCCCTTGGGCAGCTGCGACAGGTCGGGCACTATGCCGCGTATAGTATAGAGCTTTTGCCCGCGCGGCGTGGAGAGCTTGGGTATGGCGCTGAGCAGTCCCTGAGTATAGGGATGCAGCGGATTGCGGAACATGTCGCGCACGGTGCCCATCTCCATTATATTGCCGGCGTACATGACGACGGCCCGGTGCGCTATGTCGGCCACCACGCCCAGGTCGTGCGTGATGAACAGCACGGCCGTCTTTTCGTCGTCGCGCAGCTTGCGGATGAGGTCCAGTATCTGCGCCTGGATGGTGACGTCCAGCGCCGTGGTGGGCTCGTCGGCGATAAGGAGCTTGGGCGAGCAGCTCAGCGCCATGCATATCATGACGCGCTGGCGCATGCCGCCCGAAAGCTGATGAGGATAGGTCTTGAGGCGCTTTTCGGCATCGGGTATCTGCACCTTGCGCAGCAGCTCCACCGCGCGCTCCTCGGCCTCCTTCCTGCTCACCTTCATGTGCAGGCGGATGGCCTCGGTTATCTGCTGGCCGATGGTGAACACGGGGTTGAGCGAGGTCATGGGCTCCTGGAATATCATCGATATCTTGCCGCCGCGTATCATGCGCATCTGCTCATGGGGGAGCTTCAGCAGATCCTGGCCCTGGAAGATTATCTCGCCGCCCTCGATATGTCCGGGAGGATTGGGTACCAGTTGCATTATCGACAGCGCCGTAACGCTCTTGCCCGAGCCGGATTCGCCGACAATGGCCAGCGTTTCGCCCTCGTCCAGGTCGAAGCTGGTATTGTCCACGGCGCTGATTATCTTGGTCTTGTCCACCTTGAACTGGGTGGTCAGGTGTTTGACTTCAAGCAGCTTTGCCATGTGGCGTCTCCTTTACTTCAGTCTCGGGTCGAGCGCGTCGCGCAGGCCGTCGCCCAGCAGGTTGAAGGACAGAACCGTGAGCGCGATCGCTATGCCGGGGAAA
>JBJEUC010000519.1:0-1934 GCA_051883635.1 Candidatus Fimadaptatus sp. | reverse complement strand
GATGAGCCGAAAGCGGCTCAGGGGCGGAGCGAACAATGTGCGACGGATGAACGCTGTCGCGGCCAGTTCCGGCTTGGCCTATGAGCGGTGCGCGGCAGGGAGTTTGCGCTTGCCGCACCCGCTTGCGCGCACATTCGCGCGGCGAGCGATTTGTCGATAGCGCGACCAATGCGCCGTTGTTCATTCGCCGACTTTGGCGCACACTTGCGCAGCGCACAGAATAACCTGAGCATCGTATGAACACACTCCCCCGCTCCGGCTTTGCCCACGCGCAGTACGCGGCAGAGAGTTTGCGCTTGGCGCACCTGCTTTGCGCGCACATTTGCGCGATGCGCGGCTTGTCGGCGGCTCGGCGAATGCGCCGTCGTTCATTCGCCGACTTCGGCGCACACACGTGCAGCTCATGGCGCGGACTGACTAATGCGCGCTCGTCAACTTGCCGAATTTGACACACCCATGCACGGTTGCTTATCAAAACCAGTGTATCAGATGAACACTGTCCCCAGCTCCAGCTCCCTCCCCCTCCCCATAACGCAACCTGCCGCACTCTCCCACGCCGCTCCCTTCCCCGCCATCGGCCCGCCCCCGGCTCGCCCCGCTCCCCACCGCCCGGCTTGACGTCCGCGCGCCGCTGTGGTAAGCTAACCACATACGGTATGAGGGAGGGATCGCCATGCGGAAAAACGCCCTTGCGCTGGCGCTGATGGCGCTGGCCGCCGCGATGATGGTAATCGGCGGCGCGCGTGGGGAGATAGACGTCGTGTTTGCGCGCGCTGCGCGCATATGTCTGGAGTGTGTGGGCATTGGCTGACTGGGCAAGGAGGACATGGCGGCGGGCGCGCCGCGCCGCGCAATGGTGCGCCACGCTGATAGGCAACGGATACGCGGCGGGCTTCATGAACGGGCGCATATACACCGGCGCGGGAAAGCGCCTGTGCCTGCCGGGGCTCAACTGCTACTCCTGCCCCGGCGCGCTGGGCTCCTGCCCGATAGGCTCGCTGCAGGCGGTCATGGGCAGCCGCAGCTTTTCGTTTTCGTGGTACGTGGCGGGGGCGCTGATATTCTTCGGCGCGCTGCTGGGCAGGGCGGTGTGCGGCTGGCTCTGCCCGTTCGGGCTGCTGCAGGAGCTGATACACCGCATACCGCTGCCCGGGCGGCTGCGCCAGCTGCGCAGGCGCAGTCTGCCGGGCCATCGCGGGCTCAGGTGGCTCAAGTACGCGGTGCTTTTGGGGTTTGTGATACTCGCGCCGCTGTTCGCGGTGGACATAGTGGGGCAGGGCTCGCCCTGGTTCTGCAAGTACATCTGCCCCGCCGGCACGCTCGAGGGCGGATGGACGCTGGCGCTGCTGGACGCGCAGCTGCGCGGCGCGCTGGGGGCGCTGTACGCCTGGAAGAGCGCCCTGCTCATTGCGCTGATACTGCTGAGCCTGTTCATATACCGGCCGTTTTGCAAATACCTGTGCCCGCTGGGCGCTATCTACTCGCCCTTCAACCGGGTGGCGCTGGTACGCCTGCGCGTGGACGCCGGGCGCTGCACGGGCTGCGGGGCCTGCTCGCGCGCGTGCCCCATGTCGGTGGACGTGCGCCGCGACTGCAACAGCGCCGAATGCATACGCTGCGGCGAGTGCATCCGCGCCTGCCCGGCGGGCGCGATAGACACGGTGAACCATCTGCCCCGCAGGCGCAGGCGCAAGGATGCCGCCGCGGCCCGGAATCCCGCGCGCTGAGCGGACGCTTCCCGCGACGCCGGAGGTGCGCTGCGAGGCTTGTTCATAAGCAGCCCGGCAGTGCTGCGGGCTGCCGCGCGCCGGAAGCCCGCGCTCTGAGCGGGCGCTTCCCGCACCGCCGGAGATGCGCTACGGGGCTGCGTTCATCAGCGGCCCGGCAGTGCTGCGGGCTGCCGCGCGCCGGAAGCCCGCGCTCTGAGCGGGCGC
>JBJEUC010000518.1:3748-7881 GCA_051883635.1 Candidatus Fimadaptatus sp. | reverse complement strand
AACTCGCGCAGCAGGCGGTCAACGATTATCTCCAGATGGAGCTCGCCCATGCCGGCGATTATGGTCTGGCCGGTCTGCTCGTCGGTGTAGGTCTTGAAGGTCGGGTCCTCCTCGGCCAGCTTCTGCAGCGCCAGGCCCATCTTCTCCTGACCGGCCTTGGTCTTGGGCTCGATGGCGACGCGGATGACCGGATCCGGGAACTCCATGGACTCGAGGATTATGGGATTGTTCTGGTCGCAGATGGTGTCGCCGGTGGTGGTGTCGCGGAAGCCGACGATACCGGCGATGTCACCGGCGTAGAGCATCTCCTGCTCGGCGCGGTGGTTGGCGTGCATGCGCATTATGCGGGTAACGCGCTCGCGCTTGCCCTTGGTGGAGTTGTATACGTAGGAACCGGTAGCCAGCTTGCCGGAATAGGCGCGCACATAGGCCAGACGGCCCACGAACGGGTCGGCGACTATCTTGAACGCCAGCGCAGAGAAGGGCGCGTCGTCAGAGGCCTCGCGGGTCTCCTCCTCGCCGCTGTCCTTGTTCACGCCGGATACCGGGGGTATGTCGATAGGCGAGGGCAGATACTCGACTATCGCGTCCAGCAGCATCTGCACGCCCTTGTTGCGGTAAGAGGTACCGCAGAGCACGGGGTTGATGGTGCCGGCGATGGTGGCGTTGCGCAGCGCGGCCTTGAGCTCCTCAACGGTGGGCTCCTCGCCCTCCAGGAACTTCTCCATCAGCGTATCGTCGGTCTCGGCTATCTTCTCGACCATGTCGTCATGGTACTGCTGGGCCTCGTCGGCCATGTCGGCGGGGATGTCGACTATCTCGATCTTCTCGCCCAGGTCGTCATGATAGACCTCGGCCTTCATGGTGAACAGGTCGATTATGCCGGTGAAGTCGTTCTCCTTGCCTATGGGCAGCTGTATCGGCACGGCGTTGGAGCGCAGGCGCTCCTTCATCATGGACACCACGCGGTAGAAGTCCGCGCCCATGATGTCCATCTTGTTGACATAGGCTATGCGCGGCACGCCGTACTTGGTAGCCTGATGCCACACGGTCTCACTCTGAGGCTCGACACCGCCCTTGGCGCAGAAAACTGCGACCGCGCCGTCCAGCACACGCAGGGAGCGCTCTACCTCGACAGTAAAGTCCACGTGGCCGGGGGTGTCAATAATATTGATTTGATGTCCCTTCCATTCACAGGTCGTGGCAGCTGACGTTATGGTGATGCCGCGCTCTTGCTCCTGCGCCATCCAGTCCATCGTAGCGGCGCCGTCGTGGGTCTCACCGAGCTTGTGAACGCGACCGGTGTAGAACAGTATGCGCTCGGTCGTGGTGGTCTTGCCCGCGTCGATATGCGCCATTATGCCAATATTTCGCACCTTGTCCAGCGTATGGCTTCTCGCCATTTGGTAGTTCCCCCTTCTTTAATGTGCCCCGCGCCTTCCCGGGCGACTTAAAGCGCGCCGCCCCTTGGGGCGTCAAGCGCTGTGGGCGTCGATTTTGAGCGGCTCCCGGCCGCATACTCGTTTATGGGCGCGCAGACAAACGCCGCGCGCCCATGAACAACTCCTAAAGCTGTCTATGCCATTCCGGCGAGAATTACCAGCGGTAATGGGCGAACGCCTTGTTGGCCTCGGCCATCTTGTGCATATCCTCGCGGCGCTTCACGGCATTGCCGGTGTTGTTGGAAGCGTCGAGTATCTCGCCCGCCAGACGGTCAGCCATCGCGCGCTCGGAGCGCTTGCGGGCAAACTCGACCAGCCAGCGCAGCGCCAGGGTCTGACGGCGCTCGGGACGGATCTCGATAGGTACCTGGTAGGTGGCGCCGCCCACGCGGCGGGCCTTGACTTCCAGGGACGGCATTATGTTGTTCATCGCCTGAGTGAACACTTCGGTCGCGTCCTTGCCGGACTTCTCGGCGACGGTGGCAAACGCCTGGTAGCAGACGGACTGCGCGACGCCGCGCTTGCCGTCGAGCATTATCTGGTTGATGAGCTTGGTAACTACTTCCGAGCCGTACACCGGATCGGGCAGCACTTCGCGCTTGGGTATAAATCCACGACGAGGCATTTTTTCGCCCTCCTCTATTCTGCATGAGAAACTCAATCAGCGCGTTTTGTACGTGTAGCGATCACGTAAGACGCACAAGCAAACGTAGCGACGCGCTCGGCCAAAGACTCCTTCCCGCCTGGGCGGCCGTTCCAAACCGCCTCCGCGGGCTCTCGCTCAGAGACCGCGCAAATTATCACAGCTGCTTACTTCTTGGGCTTCTTGGCGCCATAGAGGGAGCGGCCCTGCATACGCTTGGCAACGCCGGCGGCATCCAGAGTGCCGCGGATGATGTGGTAACGTACGCCAGGGAGATCGCGGACCCTGCCGCCGCGGATCAGCACAACGCTATGCTCCTGCAGGTTGTGGCCGATGCCGGGTATGTAGCAGGTACCCTCGATGTTGTTGGTAAGACGGACACGGGCGATCTTGCGCAGCGCCGAGTTAGGCTTCTTGGGCGTCTGCGTCTTGACCGACAGGCACACGCCGCGCTTCTGCGGGCAATTCTGCAGAATCGGCGCCGTCGACTTGACAGTAATCTTTTCCCTACCCTTGCGGATCAGCTGATTGATCGTGGGCATGGAAGCACCTCCTTCTTTCGTCCCTCCCCCGTCCATTCAGCGGGCGGAGGACAGCGGCCGACGCATTGTCGGCACATGTAGATGAGCTTCTATAAAGACCCCGCAACCCTCGGAGCGTTATAGGCCGATTGACCGGCATCCGTCGCCCGCCTGCGCATATTATGGCGCGCAGCCAGGCAATTTATGCCGCGCCTGCACCGGTAGGGCGCGCGCATTTTGCGCAAACTCCACCCACTGCAAACTCTGTCATTGTACTATTATTTGCGCGAAGTGTCAATGTTTTTTGAGTTAATCGTTCGTTTGATGAACTGTGCGCCCCGCCGAGATCGCCGCCGGGCAGCGAGGGGCCGGGCGGATATCCCCTCCGCCCGGCCCCCATGCGCTCATTGCGCCTCCCCGGTCTCTGGCTCGCAGTCCAGCGCCCCGGCCCGGAGCGTGCCCTGCCAAAGCAGCATGGATGCGTCCACCCGCGCGGGCACTATCTGGCACAGCCTGAAGCCGCGCCCGCCGCCCTCCGCGCCGCTCTCCCCGGCGAACAGGCGGCATGTGGCCGCGTCCTGGTACGCCCCCGGGCAGGGTGCGCGCAGCACCAGCGCATCCTCCGGCCCCACGCAGTCGGTACAGGGCTCAAGCCCCGCCGAGACCGCCGCCGCGTGCGATATGGGCTGCGCCTGCGCGCCCGCGTGCTCCGCGTCCGTGTGGAAATGCGCATCGCCGTCCGCGCTCCAATAGGTGCGCGCGGGCAGGGTCGTGATGTTCAGCGCGCCTTCACCCAGGCTGTCCAGTATCCCGCCGCTCAGCGCGCCGCCGTCGAACAGCACCTCCCTCACCTGGCCCTCGCCGAAGAACGCGCCGTCCGCCAGCGTGTAGCGGCCGTCCACGAACGTGAAGTCCTCCGATACCATGTTAAGCGAGGTTATGGTCATGCCCTCCGGCTGCGTGCGCACGCTCACGCTGCGGGACGCCTCCGTCAGCTCCGTGGGCGCGCTTATGCCCGCCGACAGCTCCCGGCCCTCCAGCACGCAGCTCACCTGCGCCTCCGCGCCGTCCGGGAGCCTGTCGCATATGAGCAGCAGCAGCGTCTCGCCCGGCTCATGCCCGGCGATATCCGAAACGTCCGCCACCGCCAGCGTGACGTCGCGCCCCGCAAGTGTCAGGCGCGGCGCGGTCAGCAGGGCCGCTGTGTCGCCGGACACGTACGCGCCCGTCGGCCCGTCGGAGCCGCCCATGGGTTCCGCATCGGCGTTCATCTCGCCGCCGGTCATGTAGATGCCCGTCTGCCCGTCCGCTCCGCCTATCACTGCCATGCTGCCGTCGGTGGGTTCCGCGTCGGCTGCTTCCGTGCCGCCGGTCATGTAGATGCCCGTCTGCCCGTCCGCGCCGCCTATCACGGCCATGCTGCCGTCGGTGGGTTCTGCGTCGGCGTTCATCTCGCTCCCGGTTATGTAGACGCTCGTTGGCCCGTCCGCTCCGCCTATCACGGCCATGCTGCCGTCGGTGGGTTCT
>JBJEUC010000518.1:0-3648 GCA_051883635.1 Candidatus Fimadaptatus sp. | reverse complement strand
GTCCGCTCCGCCTATCACGGCCATGCTGCCGTCGGTGGGTTCTGCATCGGCGTTCATCTCGCCGCCGGTTATATAGATGCTCGTCGGCCCGTCCGCTCCGCCTATCACGGCCATGCTGCCGTCGGTGGGTTCTGCATCGGCGTTCATCTCGCCGCCGGTTATATAGATGCTCGTCGGCCCGTCCGCTCCGCCGATTATGCCTATGGCAGCCGGGCTCTCCGGGCTTTCCACGGCTTCCGCCTCCGCGCCCAGCGCCAGGCGGGACAGCTCGTCCATGAGCGCATTCACGCGCGCCTCGAACTCCTCCTGCGCAAGCATGCCCTGCGCGTAGTCGCGCTCGCACTCCTCCAGCGCGCTCAGCAGTATGTCCACGCCGCGCGACCAGCGCACGCCGCGCCCGTCCGCAATCCTCACGCCCGCCAGCACATACGTGTACCGGCCGTCGCTCTGGACGCCCTGTACCGACAGCGGATTGCCCGTCAGCCGCAGCGTCGCCGCCGGGGCCGCATCGCCCCCATTCGCCCTGCGCAGGGCTATCTCCGTCCGGCCCGCGTCCTCATAGAACTGCGCGTTCAGGCGATAGCCCGCCAGGCCGCCCGCGTCGTCGCGCAGCAGCTCGGTCTGCTGCCAGTCGGCGTCGCACTCCAGCCCGGCCGTCTCCGCCGCCAGCCCGGCGTCCGCGTAGTCCAGCGACACGAGCAGCGCATCCTCCACCCGGAATACCACCGGCTCGCCAAGTGAGAGCAGGCCATCGCTGCCCGCGACCTCAGCATACAGCCGCTCGATGTTCGCGCTCTCGGCCCCGGGCTCCAGGCCGCATTCCACCATGTCCGCCCCGGCCCTCAGGCGCAGCCGCGCGCCATCGCCATATTGCCCGCATTCGTATATCGCCAGGCAGTTGAGCGCGTCCTCGCCCTCGCTCCCGGCCATGTACATCGCGCAGGGCATGCTCTCGCCGCCCACCAGCAGCTCTGCCGGTTCCACCCTGACCGTGCCCGCGTCCTGCGCGCCGCCGCTGTACAGCCTGCGTCCCGGCGCGCTCACCGTGTAGCTCACGGCAATGTAGCCGTCGCCGCAGGCCGCCTCAATGAACTTCGCCTCCAGGGCGGCGGCGCTGCCCAGCGCGCCGTCGTCGGGCTCGAGCGCTATCGCCAGCTCCGCTGCCTCGCCCGGCAGCGCCAGCTCGAGCGGCAGCCGCCCGGTGTCGCTGCATATCAGCACGTCCAGCTTGCCCTCCTGCTCGCTTGCGCTTATGCCCAGCGCCGCTCCGGCAGCCGCCCCGTACTCGCCGGGCCGCAGGCCCGCGCCCTCAGCCGCGCACTCCAGATGCGCCATGCCGAACCCCTGGCCGTTTACCGCCCAGCCCGTAAGGCTTCCGTCCAGGGTCCGGGCCCGATAGCGCTCCATGCGCTCCTGCGCCTCCAGCGTCAGCTTCAGGCCCGGCGCGCCGCCGTCCAGCTCCACCACCACTTCGGCCGCGTCGGCCTGCGCGCAGCGGTACAGCATGTCGCATACGCGCTCGTCCCCGGCCGTGCGCATGTGCCGGGCCAGCAGCTCGGGCTCGCAGCCGTTCACGCTCACCCGCTCCAGCTCACCCTCGCCGCCGCCCAGCGCCACCCGCAGCCACAGCAGCTCGCCGTCGAACTGGCCCTCGCTGTCAATGCGCAGCGCGGCACCCGGGGTCGGGCGCGGCCCGTCCGGCGCGCTCCAGTCGGCCTCCGTGAGGTCAAAGCCGCTTATGCCCACCTCGCCGCCGTCCGCGTACTCCGCGCTCAGCGTCAGGCTGTCGGGCAGCTGCGCGCACCATGCGCTCAGCTCATACGCTTCCCCGTCCACGCGCGAGGCTATGCGCGCGCCATCGTCCTCCGCAAGCGAGAGCGCGGCCGTCATCAGGCGCTCCACGCCCTCGGCGCTTTGGTCGTACCTCAGCTCCGCATAGCCAAAGCCCTCCGCGCTCACCGCGAAGCCGTACTCGGGCACGGGCATGCCGGTGCAGTGCGCCGGCGTGAGCATATAGTAGCTGAACTCCTCATGCTCCTTCAGCTCGCAGTCCACGGTGCGGCCGCGCTCCGCGTTGCCTATGTCCACGCTGAGCACGCCGCCCTCGGGCTCCTCGCACCGGCCCAGGAACTCGTAGACGCTCTCCTCGCCCTCCGTCAGCCAGCCCGCCAGCAGCTCTGGCTGCTGGCCGTTCACGCTCAGCGTGAGCATGTAGTCGCTGTCCGCGTACTCGACCGGGTTATGCCATGTCACCCGCACGTAGAGGCAGTGGCCGTCGTACAGCGCGCTGTCCACCGTCATGTCCACGCCCTCGTCCAGGGCGCGCGCGGCGCTTGCGGGCGTGCCGCCCCTCTCATACGTCTGCACGGGCGGCGCGGTTATGTCCGTGCGCCATGCCCCGCTCAGCCCCGCCATCATCAGCGCAATGCACGCGAAGGCCAGCGCGGCGCCATAGGATATCCTCTTCACCTGAGTGCCCTCCTCCAGCGACGCCAGGGTGGCCCTGGTGCGCCGACTGTAACTTGCGGGAGGCGCGCCAAACGCCTTTTTCAGGTCAAAATCGCTCTTCATATTCAAGCGCGCTCCTTTTCCATTATGCTGGCGAGTTCGCGTCTGGCCTGCCCTATGCGCCACTTGACCGCGCCCACGGGCAGCCTGAGCATGTCCGCGACCTCCGCCACACTGTATCCCTCGGCGCAGTGCAGCATCAGCGGCAGGCGGTACTTGACGGCCAGCTGCTCCAGCGCCTCGAACAGCTGCGGCTCGGGCGGCGGGGGCAGCGGCGCTTCGGGCAGCGCGTCATAGTCCACCGCCGCGCGGCGCGAGCGGGCGCGCAGCTCACTGCGGCATGCGTTTATCAGTATCCGCATGAGCCAGGTCTCGAAGTAGCGCTCCTCGCGCAGCGAGCCCAGCGCGCGCCATGCCGACAGCAGCGCGTCCTGCACCGCGTCCTCGGCGTCCGCCGCGCTGCCCAGTATCGTGAGCGCCACGCGGTACAGCCGCCCCTCACAGGCCTCGACCCGCTCGACAAACTCGCATTTATTCATCGGTTGCACATCCTTTGTAACGGCCATTACATACATTAGACGCCTCCCGCGCGCAGAAAGGATGGCGCGCGCGCAAAACATTTGCCCGCAGCGCAAACCTTAACGCAGCGGCAACGGCCGCCGGGCCCGCGCGCGGGGCAGTGCGCGCCGGGATATTCCGCGCATACAAAAAAGGGCCGCTTTGAGCGGCCCCCATGCCTGATGAAAGGCTTGGGCAATGTAATTGGCATGGGCGCAGACTACCGCCCTTTTGCGCTCACGGTATGCGCGCCGCGGTACGCAGTCGAGGTTCGACCGGCAGGCATTCCGCATGTAGCTTTGGGGCTGTAAGAACGCGGATGCTCTGCCTGCCCCCATGTTCTGCCCGGCTCCTCCGCAAGCGCGCGAAAGGGCCATTTCCAGCCCCGGCTTCCGTCATGTCCGGCGAGGCGTGCGCCCCAAAGCGCAGCCGTTTTTTCGTGATGGAGCCCGTCCCGTTCGCCCGGCTCATCCGGCAACATGTGCATGGGCCGCAGACTCTCTCACCGCGCAAAGGCCACGTAAGCGCGCAAAAGGGCCACGGCCCGCCCCTGCTTCCGTCATGTCCGGCAAAGCGTGCGCC